>JBIIRE010000080.1:0-7568 GCA_044341655.1 Ilumatobacteraceae bacterium
AACCCCTCACTTGGAAAGTGTGATGTACTAACGCATGTTGACGGCCTAGACGCTTCGGGGGTTGATCCAACGGACTTTGGATTTGCAAACGATCAACCAATCAATAAGAGCGAAGCACCAATGCTGGTCTTGGAATGGGACATCAGCGAGTGCATCGCAGCTAAACCAGATGGTTGGATTTGGAGAGCAGGCACCTACGACTTCGACCTACAAGTTGAGCCGGCGGGACCTGGTGGTAACTCGGCTCAGAAAATCAAAATCATTTTTGAAGCGGTGGGTTGATCGTTCCGCAGATCTGAATTCACATCGAGCGAAGTCGACGAATCCGCTCGTCCGTTGCTGGATGAGTTGAGAACAACCTCGCTATGTCGACGCCACCGCCCGAGCGGCGATGCAGTTCGGCAAGTGGATTGTGGATGTAGGCCTGTGCTTGTGCGGGAGCGACCATCATCGGATGACGCTTGGCGAGGATTTCAATCTTTTCCAATGCGCTAGCAAGAGAATCGCCTGAACCCAAAAGCTCTGCTGCACTGCGATCAGCTTCGAATTCGCGACTCCGGCTTACAGCCATCTGGATGAGGCTCGCCGCAATTGGTGCAAGTAGTGACATCGCAAGAATCGCGAGTGGATTCGGGCGATCTTCATCGTTGCTGCCACCTGTGAACATGGTTGCAAACATCGCCATCTGGGCGATTGAAGAAATTGCAGTGGCAATCGCTGCAGCAACCGATCCGATCAGGATGTCGCGATTACGAACATGCATGAGCTCATGGGCCATCACGCCGCGTACCTCGTTAGGCGAGAGTGATTGCAGCAAGCCAGTGGTCGCACAAACAACTGCTGTGCGCGGGTTGCGACCCGTGGCAAAGGCGTTGGGTTGTTCCGATGGCGAGAGTGCAACGCGTGGCATTGGGAGCTGGGCACGCTGAGCAAGATCGGCAACCATGCGGTAGAACTCGGGGTGATCTTGCTCGGTGATTACCTGCGCGTTTGCTGCACGGAGTGCGAGTTTGTCGCTAAACCAGTAGGAGCCGCCGACCATTGCAAGCGCAATTACCAAGCCGAACATCACCGCGGTACTACTGCCGCCACCTAGAAGGGCAGCGACACCGACGATCAGGCCACCGAGCGAGGCTAGGAGGACAGCTGTTTTTATTGAGTTCTTGAACATCATCAACTCCTAGAAATCAAACATCTCACCGAGAAAACTGGACTTCTTTTTCTTGCCGGGGGTTTTGCTCCACCGACCAAGACGAAAATCGTCGTCATCGTCGTCGTCATAATCACGCTTGACTTGTGGCTTCGATGACCCGCTGCGCTCGATCAATTTGTCGAGTTCTCCACGGTCCAGCCAAACACCTCGACAGGTGGGGCAGTAGTCAATTTCAACTCCCTGACGCTCGGTCATTAGGAGGTTGGTGGTGCAATGGGGACAGTGCATATCGGTTTCCTTCAGCTTGCGATGTTTGCTTGCCGAAGGTCTCTCCGAGCCCTTGCGGGCCGCTTCGCCGGATCCTTGCGGATCGTGATGACGGCTAAGCCTTAGTGGATACTCCCCTTCTCTAGAAGTGATGATATGTGCAGTGACTGCGATTTTCAACCATCCTGAATGGACCGAGGTCTTGTATTTACGCCAAGTTAACTTCTTGGCGACTCCCGTTTCACTGCCAATTCAGAGTGGTTTTGTAGGTTCGCCAACGTGAAGATCAAAAATATTCTTTCAACTTGTCTGGTTCTGAGTTTACTTTCAGTGGGTTCAACGCAATTTACGGCCACCTCATCGTTGGTGGCTGCGACGGATCCAGAAGCACTTCTTTCACTTCTCGGCCGCGCCGATGGCCTCGCAGGAAACGCTGGTGCAGAGATAGCTTCCTTGGACACGAAGGAAAAGCGCCTGTACGTAACTAACGGTGCCACGACCAAAATTGACATCTTCAATGTCGAAGATCCCGATTCGCCACTACTCATTACATCCGTTTCTTTGTCTGCACTTGGTGCCACGGATATTCAAAGCGTCACGGCCAAAAATGGTCTGGTTGCAGTTGCCACGTCGGTAGGTGGGGACAAACAAGCGCCAGGGAAGATCTTCCTTCTGAACAGCGACGGTGAGATTGATGCGCGCGCGCCAGAAGGAATCGTTGTTGGAAGTCTTCCGGATTCTGTTCACTTCACCCCAGATGGTAAGAAGCTGGTGACTGCCAACGAAGGTGAACCGCTTGATTATTGCTTGGTCGATGGTGTATTGCCACTCACGAAAGACCCTCATGGAAGCATCTCGATCATCGACCTAGCCGGCAACGAACTCGAGTCCACTACGTTGGACTTCTCGGCATTCGATGACGATATTGATGCAATCAAGTCAGCTGGTGGACGAATCTTTGGACCCAATGCCTCAGTGTCTCAGGATATAGAACCTGAGTACGTGGCAATCACACCTGACTCCACTACCGCCTTTGTGACACTCCAAGAGAACAATGCCGTTGCCAAAGTCGACCTTACGACTGGTGAGATTTCGCGAATCTTTGGACTCGGATACAAAGATCACAGCCAGCCGGAAAACGGACTGGACGCCAGTGACAAGGACTCAGCAACTTCAACTGCCGAGATCAAGATTGAACCACGCAATGTCAAAGGTATGTACCTTCCTGATGCGATAAGTGTGTTTGAAAAGGACGGTGAGACCTACTTCGTCACGGCAAATGAGGGTGACGCTCGGGAGTATCCGTGTCTTCTGGGTGGAACAGATCCATCGGATGACGAAGCTGAGGATTCTCGAGTGGCCTCGGTAGGCGTTGCGGCACCGCTTGAACTCGCTGACGCTGCAAATGGCGTTCTAGGTCGGCTCAAAGTAACGACGATGTATCCCGCAACCTACGATGACGCCGGGGACTTCACATCTTTGTATTCGTTTGGAACACGTTCAATCACGGTGTGGAAGGAACCGCAAGGCAACAACAGTCCAATTGCGCCTGCCGAACTTGTCAGCGACACCGGAGATGACTTCGAACAACTGCTAGCAGTCGAAATTCCAACTTACTTCAATGCCGACTGGAACACTTCGACAGGCCGGATCAATGCACTTGATGCTCGCAGTACTTCAAAAGGTCCGGAACCTGAGGGTTTGACCGTTGGTGCGATTGCAGGACATCAATACGCCTTTGTTGGATTTGAACGCGTGGGTGGCGTAGCGATGGTGGATATTTCTGATCCAGCTGCGCCCGTAGTGGTTGATTATCTGAACACTTCAGATCCCACAGCTATTGCTGGGCCAGATTTTAAGGATTCTGTGACTTCCGTGACTGGCCTGGCTGGCGACGTATCGCCAGAAGGGCTGTCATTCGTACGTGCCTCCGATAGCCCCAATGGGCGACCGATGATTGTCATTTCACACGAATTGAGCGGCACAACTTCAATGTACGAAGTTGGGGTGACCGCTACTGTGCCGGCAAAACCTACAAACGTGCTGCTTGAACCAGGCAACAAGTCAATAAAGGTCACATGGACTGCCCCACACGATGACGGGGGTACAGCGCTGACGGGAATTGTCGCAACCGCGACTCCCGGAGGGTTCACATGCGAAGCGCAAGGCGCACGCAACACTTGCACGATACGAAATCTCATGAACGGCTCGCGCTACCGAGTTCAAGTGTCGGCAGTGAACGGTCAGGGAGTTGGAGTCCCATCACTGCGCTCAGAGGGCACCGACCTGATGGTCACGGTTGCAAAAAATGGCAAAACGCGACTTACGAACCTCATTTCGGTAAGCACTTCCGCACTTAAGACGTGGTCAGTTACAGGGAACGGTTGCTCTATCACATCAGACAAAGCATTCCTGAAGGTCCCTAACCGAGTTGGCGCAACTTGCGTGCTCAAACTTCGTGTTGCCGCGCGTGGCGCACAGCCTGCGCGTTCGTATTTCCTCAACGTCAAAACTAGATAGTCGAACTAATCGAGGAAGGGCAGTTCCCCTGGTTCAAGGTGCTCGCGCGAGGTCTTTGGAATGCGCAAAGCGAGGAACACTGAGTAGGCCACGCAAACGGCAGCGATGATGAAGGCAAAGTTGTAGCCGTCCTGCGCTTCTTGCGGAGACGGATTGGCTCCCATCTTCGCCCCCGCAATTGCGCCAAGCATTCCGACCGCGAGCGCACCCGCAACTTGCCCACTTAGTCCACGAATAGTGCTGCCTTGAGCGATCAGATTGGGTGGGAGTTCACTCATTCCAGTGGCCATAGCAGGGGACACCGCAAGCCCCATTCCAAAAGATTGAAGAGTGAGCACGAATACCAGCCAGCCAACGTTGGTATTCAAGGTGTTCTGGGACAGGAATAGGCAGGCAATGCAGGAGATGCTTCCACCTGTTGCAATTGCGATTCGCGCACCGTAACGCTCGGTAACCCACGCTGACTTCCAGGACGCGATCATCCCGAAGACCGCTGCCGGCATCAACATGACTCCGACGCGCAGGGGAGTGAAATCACGCAGACTTTCAAGTTGCAATGGAACATAAATGATGCGCCCGTACTGCGCCATGGTCATAAAGAGCATCGCAAGCATTGCGAATCTAAACGTTGCAGACTTGACAATTCTGAGTTCCAACATTGGATTTGGCACACGGAACTCAATCGTGACGAACGTGATCAGGAGCGCAACTCCAGCGATCACCGCCAAGAGAGTGCTCGCACTGCGCCAGCCCCAGGTATTGCCTTGCATTAGTGCTAGCACGAACAACGCAAGACCAGCTGAACCGCAGAACCAACCCTTGAAGTCGAATTGTCGTGTTTCTCGGTGGCCAAACTCTGGAATCTTGGACATTGAAAGAACAACAAGTGCGACTCCAATTGGCACATTGATGAGAAACATCCAATGCCAACTCACTTTTGTGACCAACAATCCACCAAGCGATGGCCCGAGTGCCGGTGTCATCATGAAGGACATTGCCGCCACACCCATTGCTTTGGCGTGCATCTCGCGAGGAAAAAGTTCGAGCACCATCGTGGTGCCGAGCGGACCGATTACTCCGCCACTTAGTCCCTGCAAGAACCGGAAAAAGATCAGAACACCAAGGCTCGGTGAAAGCGCACACAGCACTGAAGTCAATGTGAACATGAATAAAGAAGCAATGAAGAGTTTCTTGCGACCCAGATGATCGGCAATCCAACCCATCATCGGTTGGGCGATACAAACCGCAAGAAGGTATGAAGTGGCAACCCATTCGATCCCACGCAGTGCACCTAAGTCTTCACCAATTGCGTATAGAGCGACATTGACGATCGTGGCGTCGATCATCACCATGCTGGAACCGATGATGACGAGTGCGGTTGGCACCCACGGGTTTTGGATGTGTCCCACGGTGTCAGTGCTTGTGTCAGATGACATCGGTGATAACGGCTTTGTATTCGGGGTTTGAAAATGAACGAATTGTTGTCTTCAAGTCTTTTGAACTCGTGAGAATGTGTCGAGCAAGCAGACCTTTGGCGGCTTTTGCATTATGGCCACCAACTCGACCACCCGACTTTGCAACAAGATCAACTCGCACATGATTCGTAATCTGCGTCCAGTCAATGGCGTTGCGATGTTCATTAGGCAGTAGATCAACAACTGTGTGTTTCTTGGCAAGCACACCCAATGAGGATGTAAGTGTTGGTCGCCAGAAACCCGCAAGTACGCCGAAACCCTCCAGCTTGGCGCTCATTTTCAACCTGTAATTCGGAATCGGATCATCTGCGCGTGCCAGGCCTAACAATCCCGATACAACAAAGATCTGTTTTGTCACATTGCGTCGTGTCTCGGCAGGCAACGACTGTAGATCGAGGTGTTTCCACACCACCCCCGTGTATCGCTCGCAAGCGGGGAGTGTGAGGTCACCCACAGTTTTCTCACCGTTTTGTTTTTGGTGTGCAAGTGCCACTTTGCGGCGAGTACTGCCAAGTGCTGTGCTACACGATCCAGATTCTGGACTCCACTTCGATTTCTCAGTCCCACCCGTGGCCTTGCCCTCCGACGGCGGTAACAAGATGAGAAGCGGCAGGTGAGCCATTGATCAACTCGTCAGGTGAGAAGCCAGAACTGGAACTTCGGCGAGTGCACGGCACGCATCGTTCAGGTGGGTGCAGCCATTGGTGCGAGCCAACTTGTCCAATACGGTTTGGCGCATCTCGGCTATCGGAGTACCAACGAGCCATTGCAGATTGCTCGGTGCATTCGGGCACTCAAGGAACGGCAGGATTCGAGGGTCCGCACCAATTGAAGTAAGCAGACCACTTGAACGACTCGCAGTTGCAAAGTACGCATATTCATGAATCGCCACTCGACCCACCTTTGGATCGCCGGCGGAGTCCTGGAACATCGCATCAACATGGATCGTGTCGTTGTCGGCTGGGTCAAGCCAGACATCAATGCGTCGTGCGCGCCGAAAAGATTGAGGCGGCAGCTCCGAAAGCTTGTGCCAGCCATCGGGGTCATCGGGGTTGACCAACGAACCAACTGGTTGCACTCGATGGGAATTCCCACGCTCAGCACCTAGTGACGAAGAGCCGGCGGCAAAACCAATGCAGATGTTCTCCATTCGCGCCATCCGCGTAGCACGCTCCTCTTCGGTCATCTTTGAGATGTTGACCGCCACTGTGTTCTTGTTATCAGTGGGTGTCCCAGAAGAATTGAGCCAGTCCGGGTTCCATCGCGACCAAGCAAATGGCGCCACGAGAGTTGTTCCCGCGAGGTCATCCAATAGCAAGTACAGATCAGTTCCGAAAGCGCGCTCCTCAGGAAGGTGGTCTTGGATCGCTAGTCGCAAGTGTCCACCACCACGACAACCGACCAAGTTGTCAATCCCAGAGCGCACCGGTGTGGCAGAAATCGACTGAATGTCACGGTTGCGGCCAATCACCGTGCGTATCTCTGCTTCATCCACAACCTGTATTGATGGCAGTTCTTCGCCCGCAGCGAAATCTGGGGTGAAGACGTCACGAGCTCGGCCGTTTATATGGGTAACTCCACCCTCGCCTTCGGGCCAAGTGGCTTCAAGTGCCATTGTGCGGCGAATGGAATTTGGGCGGCGCAACGGAGAATGCCCAAGTGGACCCGACACTCTCTGGTTTGGGTCACCCCAAACGTCTGTCGCCCCCGCGAGTTCCACGGTTCTTTCCTAGTCGCTCCCTGAGTGTTCTCAGCAATTTGATTTAGTCCGCAGCGGTATTGGCAAGGCAGAATAGGAATACGTCAGAGGGGGTAGCCAATGAGTGAAGTCGGTGCGAAAGCTCTTGAACTGCGAGCGGTGCTTGAGGAGATCCTCCCGCCCATTCGTGAGAAGTACAAAAACTTTGATGCCTGGGAAGCCAAGATGGCGTTCCAATGTGCGGTGGCTTCTCGCGGTTGGACCGCACCAGCGTGGCCAGTTGAGATCGGCGGCAAGGGCCTCACGTTGGAAGAGCAACTTGAGTGCGATGCTGAATTTTCCCGCTTCGACACCCCACAGATGCCAGCTGTCTATGGCGTAAAGAACGTTGGACCCACCATTGCTGCGGTTGGAAATGAAGATCAGAAGAAACATCTGAAGGGAATCATCGAGG
>JBIIRE010000081.1:0-7549 GCA_044341655.1 Ilumatobacteraceae bacterium
TAGCCCAAGCACCGCGACAAGGGTGATGCTTGGAATTGCAAACCATTGCCAGCCACCCCAGAGCCAATCAGGAAGCAGCATCACCGCACTTGTCGGGAGCAAGTCATAAGGCCCAGCATTCAGTGCGGAGTAATTCTGATCGGTTGCAATCTTGATCGCATCGTTGGGGTGGGTCAGGAGGAATTTTGAATAGGTGCTCCAACCACTTTCACGCACCCACTTGGCCAACTCAATTCCACCCGCAATCATGATTGCGTTTGGTGGTTGACCCTCTGGAAGTGGCATGAATTCATACAGCTCTGCAGTTACGTCTGCACGATCTCCAAATCCAGTGGCTTCAATAATTTCTTCTGTCACTGGCATTCCGTTGGCAACAAACCAATCTCTGCGCGCTTCGTTATGCATGATGCGTTCATCAAGCATCATGTAGAAGTTGAGCTCACTTGTGGGTCGGTTGTTGCGCACCATCTGCACTGCCCAAGTGGCCAGCGGAACTAGTGCAACAAGAAATAATGCATAACGCCAGTTACGACCACGGATAGAAACCCAAAGCAACAGGGCGACAAGAAAGAACAGCAATGGCACCTGAGGGGGTCGGGTCATTGCGGTCACGCTTCCAACCACGCAAAGCATCCCAACGGACCAGTAATTCCGCTCGTGAATCACCCAAATTGCAGCCGCAACGGTGAGAACGATTAGTGATGTGCCGATTGATTCACTCAAAAGGCTTGTGTCCCATAATGAAACCTGATCGGCTGAGCCCAACAACAAAACACCAAAAGCGGCTTCCATTGAGAATTTTCTTGCAAACACGGCAATCACAGTTGCGCAGAACCCCCAGGCCAATGCAGCAAAGACCACATGAAACACGATGCGTTGCGTGTCACTTTCGATGAGTTCGTATATGAGCGGAACCGGCCATAATCGCGCGCCGTGGCCGCTGAAATCCAACTTTAAGTAGCCAGCAGTATCAACCCAATGAGTGGCTGTCTGGCCCTGCAGTCGATATAGACGCAGTAGAAAAAACGCAATCAGAAGGAAAACAACGCGTTCCTTGAACAGTATGTGCTTGATGCGGGCGGGATTCATGCCCGATCGAGACGCGAGACAACTTCAACATGAGATGTGTTGGGAAACGTATCGAGCACTTCGCTGTAAACGAGTTCATATCCACGCTTAGTCAAAAGACTGATATCGCGAGCACCTGCGGCAGCATCGCAACTCACCAACACGATTCGGTCAGCCCCAGTACCCACCAACACCTCGATTGCTTCAACTCCAAGACCTTTACGTGACGGGTCGGCAATTACGAGACCAGCGGGTTCTGGCATCCAATCCTCCACTGCGCTTTCGACAACTTGGGCGTTGCGACCCATCAAGTTGATCCGCGCATCGTCTACCGCTGCCGGAGCAAGCTCGACCACGATGCAAGGCACCTCAGGCGACACTAAAGATGCGGCAAAAAGTCCAACACCACCATAAACATCAATCACGGGCCCGTGCCCACCGTCTAGATACTCACGCTCAGCGGCTCGTTCAACTGCATCGACAAGAGCGAGATCGGCATCCCTGCAACCCTGATAAAAGGATTGTGCGTCTACTCGTAGTTCCACGCCCCGGATTGATTCCTTAGTGAACGCGCGGTCACCGACTCTCGCAATTGATCGAACGGATTCTGGCACTCGCGAATCGGTTGCGATGGCAAGCCCTTCACCTTCTTTGTCGGCGTGCACAGTTACTTCTTCACCAGGAGTCCAGCCATCGTGAGCAAAGAGAGCATTGATTGAATCCACCGCAACAGCACAATTTTTGATCGCAACCACCTCATTGGACCGCGATGCGCGTAAGCCGAGACGACCCGAGTCATCAGCAATAAAACGCATAACTCGGCGCGAGCCAAGTGCGGGCAATGCCTGGCCTTTGATCACGCTTGGTTCGGACAACTTGGCAATCCGCAGCAAAGCGTCAACAACAACATCAATTTTGAAGTCGTGTTGGGCTTGTGAATCTATGTGCATCCATGCACATCCACCACAACCCTCTTTGCGGTGTACGCAATCTGGAACCACACGGGCAGAACTGGGTTCAATGATTGAATCGGCTTCGGCCCGAACAAAGCTTGTTTTTGACTGCAGAACTCGCGCGTCTACGAGTTCACCCGGAATCGCACCTTCAACAAAGGCCACCCTGCCATCTTCGAGCCGAGCGAGCGCATCACCACCAGCAACAAGCTTTTCGGCGCGCAACCTGACTACCTGCGCATCATTCACCGCACAATCGTACGGTGTACGAGTCAATTGAGGCAGTAGATTTGACCTTGTGCCGAGACCGATCGAAATTGCCCCTTCGATACTTCCAGTTGATTTCGCTCATCTGGGTAAGGCTTTGACGGATCTTGAAGCCGCAGGATGCGACCGAATCCACCTCGACATCATGGACGGTCAATTTGTACCGAATTTGACCTTCGGCCCAGATGTAATTGCGTCGATGCGGCCCCACACCAAACTTCCGTTCGAAGCACACCTCATGGTTTTGGATGCCGACGCGATGGCCAAAAACTACGTCGATGCAGGATGTCAACGCTTGATACTTCACGCTGAAGCCTGCCCCCACTTGCACCGGTCACTGGATCATGTTCGATCGCTTGGTGCGACGGCAGGAGTTGCAATTAATCCGCACACACCAGCTGCTGAAGTTGAAAACATTCTTGACCTCGTGGACCTGATTCTTGTGATGACCGTTAATCCAGGATTTGGCGGCCAGAAGTACATCGCAAGCATGGAACCAAAAATCGCCCAAGTTCGTGCGATGATCAACCAGCGTGGGCTCTCTGAATCAATTGATCTTGAAGTTGATGGTGGGATTAGCGCCACCACGGTTGCTGCCGCCACTCGGGCGGGTGCCAACACTTTTGTCGCTGGCAGTGCGCTTTTCAGGCACGAGGGCGGGCTGAAGGCTGCGGTGTCTGAGATCCGCGCGAACGCGACCGCTGCGCGCGCCGCTTAGCACTCGCGCGCGACGCGCCATCTAGCGAGCGTTTCACCACAACGGCGGCGAAAAGTCCGCCAAAGACAATTCCGACTGCCAGAAGAACTGATCCAGCAATTCGTTTCTTGGCATTAAAGAATCCTGTTAGCACACCGGATTCAACCGTGCTCCCATCAAGATTGAGAGTTCGCACTGGATCTTCATACTTTGGGCAAGTGGTGTCCCCATCGGACCCAGCTACTTCAGCGCCACCAAACAGTGGTGTTGACTCTCGAACCTTGGACGACAATCGGTTGGTCAACGAGTTAGGTGTGGCACCAATGATGTAACTGCGACCCTTGGTCAAAAAAGTTGCATCATCGTCGTAATAGACATCGACTTCGCCTTCTACCGCATACCCGCTCAATGAACCAGCGCGCACTTGATTGATGGCATATCGCACAACACCATCTTCAATTGACAACACCTTGCCCAGAAACACGGCTTGAACTGTTGGCTCTGGCGAACACCCTTCAGCTACGACCGTGCTGGTCGTGGTTGATTCGGCTGCATTTGCGATCCCGTAGGGCAATAATGCCGTGAGTGCCACTGCCCCACAGAGTGCGAGTCGCGAAAACCTCAACGCCCCTCAAACTTCGGAGGACGCTTGTCGCGAAACGCCTGCATTGCCTCAATGAAATCTTTTGTTGACCAGTTTTGGTACTGCGCCGTGGCCTCGTCTTCAAGTGCCTGTTCCATTGAAATGCCCAACGAGTTGTTAAGCAGACGCTTGTTGTTCTGAACTGATGTTGGCGGCAAGGATGCGATCCGATTCGCCCACTGGTCAACCACAGCATCTAACTCGGTGTCTGTGACCAACTTGTTCAGCAAACCCATCTCTTCGGCCGCTTTTGCATCGATGAACTCGGCAAGGAAGGCGAGTTCTTTCGCACGGTGCATCGGAATTCGCCGTGGCAACGAGTGCGAAGCACCGCTGTCAAGGCTCATGCCACGCAGCGCGAAGTTCTGTGTGAACTTTGCCGTCTCAGAAGCGATTAGCAAATCACATGCCATCGCGACGCCCATTCCCCCACCGATGCAGTAGCCGCGTACCTTCGCGATGGTCGGCATTGGGAGGCGATGAATTGCCGCCACCAGATCGGTGATTTGCTGCATCGCCTGTTCACGCGAACCCATGCTGCCCCCGGTGAGATCGCCGCCGCTGGAGAAGTTCTCCCCGGCACCGGCCAGAACTACCACCCAGGCTTCGCGTTCTTCCTTGATCTGTGTAAACGCCTGTGTCAGTTCACGCCACATTGTCCCGTTGATCGCATTCTTGCGGTCAGGACGGTTCATTGTGACTGTGAAAACACGATCATTGCGAGAAACCTCAACCGTCTCCATCACAACGACGATACTTAGGTAATGGGCTTGGATCCGACCAGGAAGCAAGTAAAGCGCAAGACGGACATCTGGTTCGTGATTGCTGCTGTGGCCACAGCATGCGCGCTTGTGGTTTGGGCATTTCTCGGCTGAGCAATGGGAATCTGGGACGGCCTTTATGGCCCTGTCGAGGTCAAAGCGGTGCAACCCTACGAAGCCCGCAAGCAATATGTGTGCCCGGGATGTCATGGCCCGATTCCGACTGGAACTGGACACGTCGTTGCAGTACCTCGCGACGCACCTGACCTGCGTCGTCACTGGCATCGCGCGTGCTGGAATCGGCGCACGCCAACTGCTTTGAAAAAGTCAGCGCCTAAAAAGCGTCGGTGATGACTTCGAGTTCGGTGCCGAGCACGCAAGCGACATCAAAACGAATCTTCACTCCGGACAATCCAGCACTACGTAAATAGACAACAGCACCTTTGCGCATACGTGACTGTTTGGTCCGAGTGACTGACTCCGCCGGCGAGCCATGCGATGAACTGGCGCGGGCTTTGACTTCACAGATCACCAAGTCACGACCACGAATTGCGACTAAATCGAGTTCGCCGCCGCGAAAATGAAAGTTGCGCGCAACAACCACGTACCCCAACCGCTCATAGTGGCGAGCCACCAAGTCCTCTGCCCATGCACCTCGTGCTCGGCGCGAGAGGTTTAGAGATCCTCTTTGGGAAGTTCCTCGATGTTGACGTCTTTGTAACTGAGCACCCGGACGTTCGGGATAAATCGGCTCTTGCGGTACATGTCCCACACCCATGCATCCTTCATGGTGAGTTCTACAAGTGGGCGTACTCCATCGGCGGAAACTTTCACATCGACTTCGTTTGCGAGATAGAAACGGCGTTCGGTTTCAATCGCAAAGCGAAACATTCCGACTACGTCTTGGTACTCCTGTGCGAGATGAAGCTCCCGCTCGGATTCAAAGTTCTCTAGATCTTCAGTGCTCAACAAACGTTCGCAGTGTGAGAAGGATCGATTACGAATCGCGCTTTTCGCGAACCTTGGCAGCCTTGCCAGTGCGGTCGCGGAGGTAGTAAAGCTTCGCGCGGCGCACATCGCCCTTTTTCAGGACTTCAAGCTTGGCCACAATTGGGCTATGCACTGGGAATGTGCGCTCAACTCCTACGCCGTAGGAAAGCTTGCGCACGGTGTATGACTCACCGATGCCAGATCCCTGGATAGCGATGATGTTGCCCTGGAACACCTGAATGCGCTCCTTGCCGGACTCAACCACGCGTACGTGAACTTTCACTTCGTCGCCGGGGCCGAAAGCAGGAAGGTCACTGCGGCGGTATTGATTGTCTACAAGATCTGTGGTCTTCATACGCTGGCTTCCTTGTGGGTGGTGCCGTTCAAAGGGACTCGTAAGGATAGGCGACCGGAGGAATTTTCTCCAATAGAGCCTTCTCGGCTTCCGAAAGTCCGCCGCGGGCCTCAATGAGGTCGGGTCGGACCGCCAGAGTGCGGTGCAGGGCTTGAGCCAGACGCCATTGCGCGATCTTGGCGTGATCCCCGGATCTCAGCACCTCTGGCACCTCCCAGCCTCGAAAGTCCGCAGGCCGGGTGTAGGCAGGCTCCTCGAGCAGGCCAGAAACACCAAAAGAGTCAGTGATTGGAGATTCAAGATTGCCCATTACGCCCGGTAACAGGCGCGTGACAGCTTCGATCACGAGACAGGCGGCTACCTCTCCGCCCCCAAGCACGACATCACCAATTGAAATTTCACCATCAACCAGATGTTCACGGACACGTTGGTCCACACCTTCATAGCGACCGCAAAGCAATGAGAATCCCTCAAGTTCGGACATCTCGCGCGCCATGTGTTGATCGAACTTCTTGCCCCCGGGGCCGAGCAAGAAAAGTGGACGTGCGGGTTGCACTGCCTCGACTGCATTGAAAATTGGCTCTGGCATCATCAACATTCCCGCGCCACCACCAAAGATCGTGTCGTCAACTGTGTGATGTGCATCTGTTGCCCAATTACGAATGTCGTGGCAGCTGAGTGCAATTAGGCCAGAAGTTCTTGCTTTTCCCAACAATGATTCCGAACAGAAGGTGTCAACCATCGATGGGAACAATGTGAATACATCAATCCTCATCATCATCTCCAAGCTCAAATAAACCATCGGGCACATCAACTACGGCGACGCCTTCATCCAATGACTTCACAAAAATTGCTGGCACAAGGGCACCGGAATCGAGTTCCATGATTGGTCCAGCAGGATTATCAAGTACCGCTACACAAACCCCACGCTCAGTACCGTTTGCTTCAACTACCTGCGCGCCGATCATTTCATGCACCCACAGTGCTTCTGGATCAGTGATGGGCTCGGCGAAAATTGCCGCATTGGTTAAGCGGGCAGAATCCTCACGCACGTCAAAATCCGCAAAATGACAGATGAAATGGTCCACCTGGGGTTTACTGGCTGTGATGGTGCGCCACTCACCCGCGATCCAGAGTTGAGCGCCAACAGCCCAGCGCTCGTCACGATTGGTAGTGAAAAAAACGTGCAGGTCTCCGCGCACACCGTGAGGTTTGCCCACACGCCCGACTTCGAGCAATCCGGTGGGAACAGAATTAGCGGCCATGAGTGGCCTTACGATCAGTCGTCCTCGAAATCGATGTCGACTTCGACTTCGTCACGCGTGGCCGCTGCACGCACAACTGCACGGATGCTTTGTGCAGTGCGCCCACGGCGACCGATCACACGACCAAGATCACCATCAGCGACACGCACTTCGAGACGAATCTTGCCGCGGTTTTCGCTGTGGTCGATGCGAACCGCGTCTGGGTCGTCGACGATTGATTTAACGATGTGCTCAAGAACAGCGGTTGCTACTGGAGCTGGCACTGAGTTGTGATCCGACACGGTGTCGTTCACTTGCCTTTGGATGCCGAGTACTCAGCCCAAGCACCCGAAATTTCGAGAAGCTTGCGCACGCGCTCGGTTGGCTGGGCACCTTTGCGCAGCCACGAGACTGCCTTTTCATTGTCCACCGCGAGAGCTGACGGCTCTTGACGTGGGTTATAGGTGCCGAGAATCTCAATAAAGCGACCGTCGCGTGCATTGCGAGAGTCAGCCGCGATGATGCGGTACTGCGGCTGCTTGGTTTTTCCGACGCGGGTGAGGCGCAACTT
>JBIIRE010000082.1:0-7367 GCA_044341655.1 Ilumatobacteraceae bacterium
CACGGCATAGATCTCGCACAAGACCGTATGGCTACCCAACGCCTGAAGGAAGCTGCAGAAAAAGCAAAGATCGAACTCTCCCAAGTGCAGCAAACTCAGATCAACCTGCCATTCATCACCGCAACCGCGGAAGGCCCGTTGCATCTTGATGAGACCCTCTCACGTTCAAAGTTCCAGGAAATGACCGCAGACCTGATTGAGCGTTGCAAGGTTGCATTCGAACACGCGTTGAGGGATGCCGGAGTGAGTAAGGGCGATCTCCATCACGTGATACTCGTCGGTGGCTCTACCCGTATGCCTGCAGTAAGTGAACTCGTTATGAGCATCACTGGCAAAGAGCCAAACAAGACCGTCAACCCCGACGAAGTTGTTGCCGTTGGTGCAGCTGTCCAGGCCGGTGTTCTAAAGGGTGATGTTAAGGATGTTCTTCTGCTTGATGTCACACCACTTTCTCTCGGTATTGAGACCAAGGGTGGAGTGATGACCAAGTTAATTGAACGCAACACCACGATTCCTACAAAGAAGACCGAAGTATTCACCACCGCCGAAGACATGCAACCATCGGTTGAAATCCATGTGCTTCAAGGCGAGCGCGAGATGGCTTCGTATAACAAGACCCTCGGCAAGTTCCAGCTTGTTGATCTTCCACCCGCGCCACGCGGCGTGCCCCAGATCGAAGTCACATTCGACATTGATGCCAACGGCATCGTTCATGTGAGTGCAAAGGATCGCGCCACAAACAAGGAACAGTCAATGACCATCACTGGGCAGTCATCGCTTTCAAAAGATGACATCAACCAGATGGTGAAAGACGCTGAGGCACACGCAGAGGAAGACCGTCGTCGTCGCGAGGAAGCCGAAGTGCGCAATAACGCAGACTCACTCGTGTACCAGACCGAAAAAGTTCTGCGCGAACAAGGTGACAATGTTTCAGCCGAAGAAAAAGCCGCAGTTGAGCAGCCCCTCTCGGACTTGCGTAAAGCGTTGGAAAGCAATGACACTGCAGCGATCAAGACCGCTACCGAAGCGTTGATGTCGGCGAGTCAGGCTTTCAGCCAGAAGCTCTATGAAGCAGCAGCACGCGACGCAAATGCAGCGGGCTCTTCAGCTTCGGGGCAAACCGGGCCCAATGACGACGAAATCGTTGACGCTGAAATCATCGACGAGAACTGAACGGTTATCAGATGAGCGATGAAATGAACGACACATCTATTGAGGGTGCAGTCGAGTCATCAATCGAAGAGGAGCTGACCACAGCGGACACCGAAATACTTGACGCCGCGGCGCTTCTCGCCGAGCGCGATCAATTCAAAGACATGGCCATTCGTTTGCAGGCTGATTTCGAAAACTTCCGCAAGCGTGTGGCTGCACAGTTGGTCGATGACATCGATCGCGCAACTGGACGCCTAGTTGAGGAACTCCTCCCAGTGCTCGACGCATGCGAAGCGGCCTTCAATCATGGTGCGAAAGATGTCGAGCCACTTTGGGCAGCTCTTCTTGGCACGCTTCAAAAGCAGGGCCTTGAAGCCCTCGATCTTCTTGACCAGCCATTTGATCCCGCGTTGGCGGATGCAGTGATGCACGAGCCTGGTGACGGTGGTGAAACGGTGGTGACTGAAGTGATGCGCACGGGATACAAGTGGAAGGGCCGGGTACTTCGCGCGGCGATGGTGAAGGTGAAGGGCTGATGGCTCCCCAGCGTGAGTGGTTCGAGAAGGACTATTACGCAGTCCTTGGCGTGCCTCAGAACGCATCAGCGAAGGACATCACGAAGTCGTATCGAAAACTCGCGCGTCAATATCACCCAGATACCAATCCAAACAACGCCGCCGCTGAAGAGAAGTTCAAGGAAATATCAGCGGCCTACGACGTGCTCGGTGATGACGACAAGCGACGCGAGTATGACGAAGTGCGGCGGATGGGACCGATGGCCGGCGGTTTTGGATCGGACGGATTTAGTTTCAACGTGGGTGACGCCGGCAATGTGAGCGACCTTCTGGGGCAGATGTTTGGCGGAGCGCGAGGAGGCCGCAGTGCAGGCCCGCAGCGTGGCCCCGACATGGAAACCGCGATGACCCTGTCATTCAGCGAGGCCGCACACGGAGTACTGACCACTGTGCACTTAACTGGCGATGCGTCCTGTGAGGGCTGCAATGGTTCGGGTGCGCGCACTGGGACAACCCCACGGCGTTGTGGGCAGTGCAAGGGGCGAGGCGAGGTTGAAACCAACCAAGGATTTTTCTCGCGCGCAGTGCCGTGCCCTTCGTGCACAGGTCGCGGTGTGATTATTGACGACCCGTGTGTTGGCTGTCGCGGAACGGGAATCCAAAAGCGTGCTCGCGAAGTAAAACTTCGTATTCCCGCAGGTGTTGTCGACGGACAGCGCATTCGGTTGAAGGGGCGCGGTGCTCCGGGCCGTAATGGTGGCCCAATGGGTGATCTTTTTGTCGAGTGTCGGGTAATGCCGCACAAGTTTTTTGAGCGCGACGGGAACAATCTCACGGTCAAAGTCCCGATCACGTTTGCCGAGGCAGCACTTGGTGCCGACATTCTCGTGCCGACTCTTGATGATGCGCCGGTCACCCTTCGTCTCAAGCCAGGCACACAGTCGGGTTCACGGCATCGGGTCAAGAGCAAGGGAATCGAAACAAGCAAGTCGCAAGGTGACCTAATCGTCACGGTTGAAGTTCAAGTACCAAAGATCTTGAGCGAGGAAGAAAAAGAAATCGTTGAGCAATTAGCAAAGGCAACCAAGAGTTTGCCCCGGATTGATCTGTTTAGGGATTAGGAGGTTGTGATGAGTACGCCGCGTTCTATCTATGTGATTTCAGTTGCCGCCGAGCTTGCAGGCATGCATCCGCAGACACTGCGCATCTATGAGCGTCGCGGGCTGCTGAATCCTGCACGCACAGCCGGCGGCAATCGTCGCTACACCGATGAAGACATCGCACGCCTGCGTCGGATTGCTGAACTCGCGACATCTGGCATGAATCTCGAAGGCATTCGTCACGTGATGGCTCTCGAAGAGGAAGTCATACGGCTACGTGCAGAAGTTGAGTCACTTCGGCACACGATTGACTCCGCAGTTGCTGAAGCTGAGCGACGTTCGAAGCGGGAGATAGTTCCGCTGCGTCAAGCAGTAGCGATCTTTGGCCACAAGCCATCAATTTTCGACAAGTGATCCAGGCGCGATAGGAGCACAAAATGGCAATAGACCCAACCAAGTGGACAACAAAGACCCAAGAAGCGATCAATGTCGCTGCTGATTCCGCACGTGGTCGTAACAATCCAGAACTCACGCCAGAACACTTGCTGGCAGCGTTACTCGGACAACAGGGCACAATCGTGCCCGCGATTCTCGCCAAGGCTGGCGCAGATGCGAATGCACTGGTTGCTGAAACTGATGGGAAAGTTCAGGCACTCCCACAGGCGGTAGGTGGACGCAATCCAGAGATGAGCCGTGAATTCTCGCGGCTGATTGATGCCGCCGATGTGTATCGCACCAATCTGCGGGATGACTTTTTATCGGTCGAGCACTTGATGCTTGCTCTAAGTGACCGCATTGGGCTTGCCGAAGAAGTCTTGTTGCAAGCTCTCAAAGATGTGCGTGGTTCACATCGTGTGACCACACAAAATCCAGAAGACCAATTCCAGGCGTTAGAAAAATATGGTCAGGATCTCACAGCACGGGCACGAGCGGGCAAGATCGATCCAGTCATTGGTCGTGATGAGGAAATTCGGCGAGTTATTCAGGTGCTCTCGCGTCGCTCGAAGAACAACCCCGTGTTAATTGGCGAACCAGGTGTTGGTAAGACCGCGATCGTCGAAGGGCTTGCACGTCGCATTGCAGATGGTGATGTGCCGGAGGGACTCAAAGACAAGCGTTTGGTGTCATTGGATATTGGGTCCATGCTCGCTGGCGCAAAATACCGTGGCGAGTTTGAAGAACGGTTGAAAGCAGTTCTCAAGGAGATCACCGATGCCGAAGGTGAAGTGATCACATTTGTGGATGAGTTGCACACGATTGTTGGAGCTGGTGCCGCCGAAGGGGCGATGGATGCCGGGAACATGATCAAGCCAATGCTTGCCCGTGGCGAGTTACATATGGTCGGTGCCACCACACTTGATGAATACCGCAAGCACATCGAGAAAGATCCTGCGCTCGAACGCCGTTTTCAGCAGGTCTACGTCGGCGAGCCGACGGTGGAGGACACGATTGCGATCCTGCGTGGATTGAAAGAGCGTTACGAAGTTCACCACGGAGTGCGCATTCAAGACTCAGCACTTGTTAGTGCAGCGGTGCTTTCTAACCGTTACCTGACTAATCGCTTTCTTCCAGACAAAGCAATTGACCTTGTTGATGAAGCAGCGAGCAAACTCCGCATCGAGATTGACTCGATGCCAACTGAGATTGACATCGTTGAGCGCCGCATTCTGCAGATGGAAATCGAGTGCGTTGCGTTGGAAAAGGAAAAAGACGAGCCATCAAAGGAGCGCCTCGCAGCCCTTACAGAAGAACTTGAACTCGCAAAGATTGAGTCCGCAACACTGAAGGAGAAGTGGGAGGCCGAAAAGGCCGCAATCACGGCGATTCGGGGTCTAAACGAAGACTTGGAGAACGCACGGTCGCAGATGGAGCGCGAAACCGATCTCAACAAAGTTGCTGAACTCCAATACGGGGTGATTCCCGAACTTGAGCGTCGTATCGGAGAAGCTGCTGCTGCACTGAATAAACAACAAGCCGAAGGTGCAATGTTGAAAGAGGAAGTGGATGCTGAGGACATCGCAGAAGTCGTTTCCAAATGGACCGGCGTGCCCGTTAGTCGATTACTCGAAGGAGAAATGCAAAAGCTTGTGCACCTCGAGGAGTTGCTACATAAGCGGGTAATTGGCCAGGAAGAAGCAGTTACCGCCGTGGCGAACGCTATTCGGCGTAGTCGCGCTGGACTATCCGACCCACATCGTCCAATTGGTTCGTTCATGTTTCTTGGGCCAACGGGTGTCGGCAAGACCGAGCTAGCGAAGGCACTTGCCGAGTTCTTGTTCAATGATGAAAAAGCAATTGTGCGCATCGACATGGCCGAGTACATGGAGAAGCATTCGGTGAGTCGTCTCGTCGGTGCACCTCCAGGCTATGTCGGTTATGACGAGGGTGGTCAACTCACCGAAGCGGTGCGCCGACGCCCATACAGCGTGGTCCTGCTGGACGAAATTGAAAAGGCGCATCCAGAAGTGTTCAACATCTTGTTGCAGGTTCTTGACGATGGTCGCTTGACCGATAGCCAAGGTCGTACCGTGGATTTCACCAATGTGGTGATGATCATGACCAGCAACCTTCCGGGTCACCCACTTGAGTTTTTTAAACCGGAGTTTGTGAACCGTATTGATGACATCGTTCGATTTCGATCACTTGACCGTGATGACCTGAACTCAATTGTTGACATCCAACTTGCACACCTGCGTGAGCGTTTGGTTGCGCGTCGACTCACATTGAATTTGAGTCCCGAAGCGATCAATCTGATTGGCGACGCCGGTTATGACCCAGCCTTTGGTGCGCGCCCATTGAAGAGAGTGATCCAGCGCCAATTAGCGGATCCCATTGCTTCGCTCATCCTCGAAGGCAAACTCGAAGATGGAGACTCAATTCGAGTTGAAGTTCTGGGCGATGGGTTGTCAATTAGCCCAGAGCGGATTTAACAGCTGCAGCAATTCGTGAACCATCGGCGCCTTGCCCCACGCGTTCACGCACAGCTTTCACCACTACACCCATGGCCTTTGGCCCATCGGCACCAGCTGCCTTGGCATTAGCCACCTCTTCGGCGACGATCGCATTTAGCGCAGAGTCGTCCATGGCAGCGGGAAGGAACTCCGCGATGATTGCTGCCTCAGCGCGTTCCTTTTGGGCGGACTCGGCACGACCATTTTGTTCATATATCTCGGCTGACTCTGCACGCTTCTTTGATTCGCTGCGTAGAACATCAATGGTCTGATCGTTGGTCAACTCAATCTTCTCTTTGCCTGCCACTTCGGCGTTCATGATGGCGGCCAACATCAAACGCAAAGTTGACAATCGCAATGCATCCTGATCTTTTTGTGCCGCGGTGATTGCGGCTTGGATGTCATCTTTCAAAGACATATTTCTCCTTATGATTGGCGTCGTTCACGAATTGCATTGCCGTGAGCAGGAAAGCCTTCGTGGTCAGCGAATGCAATCACGTGGTCTGCCATTGCCGATAATGCAGGAGCGTTTGCTTCGGCAATCGCTGTTCTTTTGAGGAAGGCATCCACGTTGATGCCCGAGGAAACGTGTGCAAATCCGCTCGTTGGCAAAGATGCGGGACACCCAATCAAGAAATTGGCTGCACTGAATGGTGTGTCTTGCCCAACAAGAATTTCACCGGCATTGATCAGTGCGTCGAGCAACTCTTTCCGAACTTGTGTATTGACGGCGATTTGCAAGTGTTCAGGTGCGTAACGGTTGCTCACATCAGCGGCTTCCATCATTGATGACACGAGAACTGCACCACCGTTTACACCGAGCGATGCGCGCGCGGCAGCCGCCCGAATCTCAGGAAGGCGTGAGATTTGGATCACGAGTTCGTGTTCCACGGACTCAATGAGTGACTCCGAATCACTGACCAATAAAACGGATGAGTCTGTGCCGTGCTCTGCTTCAATTAGAAGGTCAGCAGCAATTCGCTTTGGATCGGCACTTGAATCAGCGATGACGATGCTCTCGGTGGGGCCAAGCAACATCATTGTGGCAAGACCTTTGCCTTGCATCAGCACCTGAGCGCACGTAACTGCGGGGCTGCCTGGCCCCATCACCTTGTGCACACGTGGGATCGTCTCTGTTCCAAATCCCAGTGCAGCGATACCGGCAGGACCATTAACTCGAAACACATTCTTTATTCCAAGCTTGCGACAGATCACCAATACTGCGGGATCAACTTCACCGTTCCCACCAGGAATTGGTGGCACGATCAGAACAATCTCTTTGACACCAGCAACAACTGCGGGCACACCCAACTGCAGAGCAACTGATGGATAGCTTGCCTTGCCACTTGGGACGAATAAGCCAACGGAAGAAATTGGAGTGACTTTCTCACCAGCGGTCAACCCTGGTGCGATTTCAACTGACCAATCGTTCAGCCGTGTACGCAGCTCTGTATTGAATTTCGTGAGATTGTTGATTGCTGCGTCAATTGCTGATTCGAGTTCCGGAGAGATGGTCGCCTCAGCAATGTCCTGATCACTGACCTTTAGATCAGCGGGGTTCAGCTTGATGCGGTCATGGGCGGCTAACGCTTTGCAGATCGCCCGGTCGCCATTGATGCGAACATCCTCGATCAGAGCACCAATTGATG
>JBIIRE010000083.1:0-7029 GCA_044341655.1 Ilumatobacteraceae bacterium
CGGTGTGTTCCCATTCTCAGGTTTCTTCTCTAAAGACGAAATCATCGACAACGTGGGCCACAACGGATACAACCTCTTCATGATCGTTGGCTTGGTCGGCGCATTCATGACCGCTGCATACATGACCCGTGCCACTTACCTCACCTTCTTTGGTGAAGCCCGCGGCGCATCAGCTGGTGAACACCACGAAGAAGAGCATGATGCACATGGCGCTCACGATCCGCACGATGCTCATGACTCGCACGACACCCATGACTCACACGATGCACACGCTGGCCCGCGTGAGAGCGGTTGGCTGATCACTGTGCCGCTGATCTTGCTCGCAACGCTCGCCTTCAGCTCAGGCTTCTTGAACGCTCTTCCATTTGGCGAAAAGTGGGAACGCTTCAAAACCTGGGTTGAGCCCCGATCAGAAGTGGTTCTTGAATCTGGCTCGATGGCAAGCGGTCCTGGGCATGCAATTGCTCCAGTGCGTCCCGTTGCCGAGAGTGAGCACGGTGAGGGCCACGGCTCAGTCTGTGGAACCGAGACGCCCGAAGAAGGCACCTGTTACGCGCCAAGCCTGAACCACGCGAAGTTCAAGTGGAGCAAAGCGATGTTGTCGCTGTTGATAGTTGCTGCGGGCATGGTGATTTCTTGGCTCATCTGTGTGCAGTTGTACACACGCAAGAACGCCAAACTCGTTGGCCTTACTGCGCGCAACAAGCTGTTGGGTGCCGGCTATCTCTTCTTGTGGAACAAGTACTACCTGGACCACCTATATGAAAAGGTCATCGTGCGTGGGATCGCGGGCCCGATCGCGCGCGGTGCTTACTGGGTGAACCAAAACATTCTCGACGGCATCGTCAACGGTGCGGGCGTCATCACTCGCAAATCTGCGGGTTGGGTCTACCGCAATGTGGATCAACGAGTGATTGACACAACCGTCAACGGTTCGGGGGCAGCGGCTCGTGGTGCGGGTTCCGCATTGCGTCCGGTGCAGTCAGGCAAAGTCAACCAGTACGGAGCGCTGCTGTTCGGTGCAGCCGCCATTGGCGCTCTTGTACTCATCATTATCAATACCTGAGGAGCAAAGTAGATGGACGTCTTCCGCGACCAGAACTGGGTGCTAAGTGTGGGCACCTTCCTGCCGCTTGCCGGTGTGCTGGTGATGTTGTTCATTCCCAAGGCCGAGGAGCAACTTCATAAGTTGGTTGCCCTGGTCACTGCGTTGGCAACGCTGGGTGTGGGCATCTTCACTCTCATGCAGTTCAACTACGACAATGCAGACAAAATGCAGTTCGTTGCTGATCACGAGTGGATTCCAGTAATCAAGTCTTCGTACTTGATTGGCCTGGACGGCATCAGCTTGCCGATGTACTTCTTGTCGATGGTGATCACGCTCTTGGTGATCATCTATTCGTGGAACCACATTCCAAATCCTGGTAATCCCAAAGCATTCATGATCCTGATGCTCGTTTTGCAGACCGGCATGGCGGGCACGTTCATCGCACAGGACCTGATCCTCTTCTTCGTGTTCTTCGAACTGGTGTTGCTACCGATGTACTTCATGATCGGTGTTTGGGGTGGAGAGAATCGCCAATACGCATCGCTCAAGTTCTTCTTGTACACAATGTTCGGTTCAGCGTTGATGTTGGTTGCATTCCTCGCATTGTTCTTCAAGACCGGTGCGGAGTCATTCTCGATTCCTTACCTCGTGGAAAATGGCGGCGCAATCGCCAAGAACACCCAGATTTGGATCTTCGCCGGAATGTTCATCGGATTCGCGGTGAAGGTACCGATGTTCCCGTTCCACACTTGGTTGCCAGATGCCCACACTCAAGCCCCCACGCAGGGCTCTGTGATCTTGGCTGCAATCTTGCTGAAACTCGGAACGTACGGCTTCATTCGAATCGCGATTCCTACACTTCCCGACGCAGCAATCGAGTGGGCTCCATACATTGGTCTGCTCGCCGTGATTGGCATCATCTATGGCGCCTTTGGCTGTCTCGCACAAACCGACATGAAGCGGTTGATCGCATTCTCCTCAGTGGCGCACATGGGATTCGTGATGCTTGGTATCTCGACACTCACAACCTTTGGTTTGAATGCGGCACTCTTTGGCATGGTGGCACACGGTTTGATCACCGGCATGTTGTTCTTCATCGCAGGCAGTGTGAAGGAGCGTTACCACACGCTCGAGATTGCACGCCTCGGTGGAATGTTGAAGCAGATGCCAAAGCTCGGTTGGATCCTCGGTTTTTGTTCAATGGCGTCACTTGGTCTGCCAGGTCTTGCAGGGTTCTGGGGCGAGTTCCCAGCCATCCTTTCGGCTTATAACCCGGCCGATGGTTTGCCAGTTGAGACATTCCGTACATTCATGATCATCGCTGCGCTTGGCACGGTTCTTGCTGCTGCGTACTTGCTCTGGTTGTTCCAGCGCACGGCGTTCGGTGAGCCAAAGGCTGAATTCTCTGGTCATGGTGGCCACGGTGATCACGGTGATGAGCACTCGGACATTCATGACGTGAACATGTTCGAATGGATCGCCTGGACACCGCTACTGATTGCAATCGTGGTCTTTGGTGTTGTGCCCAACCTCATGTTCAAGGTTCTTGACCCCGCAGTTGCAGTGACCCTAAAGGCATTCGGGGGCTGATTCGTGATTGCAACGCTGGCCGCTGTTGCGCCGTGGAAGGCGCCGACCATTGATTACCACGCAATCCTGCCCGAGATCATTCTTGCGGTGGGTCTGGTGGTGGTCTTGCTTGTCGATCTCTTCCTTGAAGAGCGAGGCAAGTGGCTGCTTTCTTCGCTCGCCAGCTTTTCTTTCCTCGGAGCATTTGTCCCAATTGTCACGCTTGCGTTGAGTGATTCCAGCGCGCGTTCGATGTTTGATGGTCGCTTTGTAGTTGATGACTTCAGTTTGGTTCTCAAGGGCCTCTTCATCCTTGTCGGCTATGTAGTCGTGCTGTTGTCCACCACATATGTGGAAGAGGGCGACTATTACCGCGGTGAGTACTGGGTCATGATGCTTACCAGTGTGCTCGGCATGGTGATGATGGCTTCGAGCCGCGATCTCGTTTCAATCTTTGTGGCGTTGGAGTTCCTATCGATCCCGGCTTACATGCTCGCCGCATGGCGCAAGCGTGATTCACGTAGCAACGAAGCGGGTGCAAAGTACTTCCTTCTTGGTGTTTTTGCTTCGGCCGTGATGCTCTATGGAATGTCATTGGTCTATGGCGCAACCGGAAGCACGTTGTTGGTAGACATCGGCGCATCTCTTGATGACTCTCGAATGACCAGTGTGCGGGTGCTCGGCATCGTGTTCATTGTGATCGGTTTCGCATTTAAGGTGTCGGCAGTGCCATTCCACACATGGGCACCTGACACTTATGAAGGTGCACCAACACCAGTGACTGCCTTCTTGTCTGTTGCCTCAAAGGCGGCAGGATTCGTGGCTTTGGTAACGCTTATTTACATTGCGTTCCCGTTGGCTTCGGATGTCTGGCAGCCGATGATTTGGGTTCTTGCAGCCCTCACAATGACTGTCGGCAATGTGATTGCACTCAAGCAGACCAACATCGTGCGAATGCTTGCGTATTCGTCAATCAGCCAAGGTGGTTTCATCTTGATGCCTCTCGCGGTGGCGGGCACAAATGACTCCGCTCAAAGTGTGTTGCGAGCCGTTGTTGTGTACCTCATTGCTTATGCGGTTACGAACCTGGGTGTGTTCGGAATCATTCTGGCGGTGAGTCGCAAGACCCGTTCGGGTGAGATCTCATCTTTTGGCGGGCTCTTCTCATATGCGCCGGGTCTCGCTGCTTTGATGACCATCTTCATGGCATCACTTGCAGGTATTCCACCTTTTGGTGGCTGGTTCGGTAAGTTCGCCGCATTCCAGTCGTTGCTGAGTGCTGGTGGTGGATGGGCATACACACTTGCGGTGATTGGTGCTGTTAACTCTGTTGTCGCATTCGGTTACTACGGCAACGTGTTGCGTGAAATGTGGATGCGCCCAGCACCTGATGGAGATGAAAGCCCAATCAATACGCCTTCACCATTGGTGCTTGCGCTTGGTATCACCACGATCGGCACGTTGGTTGTTGGCATTCTGCCTGGGCTTTTAACCCACTTTGGCGATCTCGCCAGCCTCACCGGTGCTTTCGGCGGCTGATCACATCGCCAGCGTCATCGGTGATGACGCGATCCCATTCGATGTGTTTGTGTCACTGGCTCTTTACGGGCCAGGTGGGTTCTATACAGCGAGTGAATTAGTACATCACGGTGCTGGGCGGCGTAGTGACTTCTTAACCTCACCCGAAGTTGGCCCACTCTTTGGTCACGTACTCTCCAGGTTTTTGGATGCACAGTGGCGAGAGCAGGGGAGACCCGACTCATTCGTAGTGATTGAACACGGCGCGGGCCCCGGCACTCTCGCTCGGGGCGTGTTCGCAGCCAATCCAGATTGTGCATCTGCGCTGCGTTATCACACCGTTGAAATTTCGGATCGTCAGCGTGCTCTTCATCCAGATGAGGTTGTGGCGCACGCTTCACCACCTGTTGATGTCCAGGCGAATGTAGTGATTGCCAATGAGCTCTTGGACAATCTGCCGTTTCGAATGTTTGTTTACGACAATGGATGGCGCGAAGCTTGGGTTACGAGAGCCAGAGATGGAAAGTTCAACGAAGTGTTGCGTTTACCGCGGGACGAAGATTCAGCTTTGGTTAATCAGTTCCCACCAGCAGATCTCGGTGCACGACTGCCGATTCAACGCGCAGCCGGAGACTGGTTGCGTGGGGTTCTCGCCGCTTCACCAAATGCGCGGGTGGTGGTGTTTGATTATGCCCGTGAGCGCACCTGGGATGTAGTTGCTCTCAAATGGCGCGACTGGCTCCGTACCTATCGGGGTCATGAACGCGGTTCGCACTACCTAAGCGACGTTGGTCAACAGGACATCACAGTTGATGTGATGATCGACCAATTGGCATTGGTGGCACCACCGTTGTCGGTTCGCATGCAAAGCCAGTTTCTCCAGCTATGGGGTATTGATGAGCTTGTTGCAGAAGGAGATGCGTACTGGGCAACAAAAGCATCGAATCCTGATCTGCGGGCAATGCTTATGCGGTCGCGCTCTAGCGAGGCGGCCGCACTGTGCGACCCTGCAGGGCTCGGTGGGTTCAGTGTCATTGAATGGGGTTGATTAGCCTTGCGCTTTAGAGGGGGTTCAAGTGGCAACTGACGCAAGTCGTGACATTGATGATCTGATGGCGGAGAATCGAAAGTTCCCACCGCCGAAAGATTTTGTGAAGAACACTCTCGTGGCAGGCACGTTTCTCTATGACGAAGCCAACGAGGACTACGAATCATTTTGGGCGCGTCAGGCAGCTGAACTCGTTTCGTGGGAAACACCTTGGGACACCATCTGTGAGTGGAACCTCCCGTTTGCCAAGTGGTTTGTTGGTGGCAAGCTGAATGTTTCCTACAACTGCCTTGATCGCCATGTTCTGGCCGGTCGTGGCGACCGTAAAGCGATTCTCTGGGAAGGCGAGCCTGGCGACACACGAGTTCTCACATATGCAGAGTTGCTAGACGAAGTCTGCAAATTTGCCAATGCCTTGAAGTCGCTCGGCGTCGAACGCGGCGATCGGGTGAACATCTATTTGCCAATGATTCCCGAAGCAGCGGTCGCGATGCTCGCGTGCGCTCGTATCGGAGCGGCACACTCCGTAGTGTTCGGTGGCTTTTCAGCACAGGCACTTGCTGATCGCATCAATGATGCATCGGCGAAGGTGCTCATCACTGCAGACGGTGGCTACCGACGCGGTGAAGTGTTTCCATTAAAGCCTCAAGCAGACGAAGCGGTCGCCAATACGACCTCGATTGAACACGTCGTTGTGGTGAAGCGTGGCGGTAACGAGGTGTCAATGACCCCGGGCCGTGATCACTGGTATCACAACCTGATGTCAGTTGCTTCAAATGACTGCCCAGCAGAACCCATGGACTCCGAGCAGTTGCTCTTTTTGCTTTACACATCTGGTACCACCGGCAAGCCCAAAGGCATCATGCACACAACCGGTGGCTACCTCACGCACGTGACCTACACACACAAATATGTGTTTGATCTTCATCCAGAAAAAGATGTGTATTGGTGCACTGCCGATGTTGGCTGGGTGACCGGTCACAGTTACATCGTCTACGGTCCACTGGCTAATGGTGCGACCCAGGTGATGTACGAGGGTGTTCCTAACTATCCCGCCAATGACCGCATCTGGAGCATTGTTGAGAAGTACAAGGTCTCGATTTTCTATACGGCACCCACAGCAATTCGTACCTATATGAAGTGGGGTATCGAAGAGCCAGCCAAGCACGACCTTTCATCGTTGCGTTTGCTTGGCTCAGTAGGCGAGCCGATAAATCCAGAAGCGTGGATCTGGTATCAAGAGAACATCGGTGGTGGTCGTTGCCCGATCGTGGACACGTGGTGGCAGACCGAAACAGGTGGCATCATGATCAGCCCGCTCCCCGGAGCAACGACTACAAAGCCCGGTTCGGCCACCTTTCCAATTCCTGGCGTGCACGCGGAAGTGGTGAACGATGCCGGCGAGCCGATCACCCACGGTGGCGGTTATCTAACGCTGACGCACCCGTGGCCTGGAATGTTGCGCGGGATCTGGGGAGATCCGCAACGCTACAAAGACACCTATTGGTCAACTTACGAAGGTAAGTACTTCGCCGGTGATGGCGCGAAGCTCGATGCCGATGGGTATTTGTGGCTGCTTGGTCGCGTTGATGATGTTATGAACGTGTCTGGTCACCGCATCTCCACCACTGAAGTAGAGAGCGCTCTCGTTTCGCACCCATCGGTTGCTGAAGCAGCAGTTGTCGGCGCCAAGGATGATCAGACCGGCCAAGCAATCATTGCTTATGTAACTCTGCGCGGTGGGGCAACAGTTGATGAGACCGATCTACGCAATCATGTGGCTAAAGAAATTGGTGCGATCGCCAAACCCAAGTCGGTGTATTTCACGCCCGATCTTCCTAAAACT
>JBIIRE010000084.1:0-6985 GCA_044341655.1 Ilumatobacteraceae bacterium
AGATGGCACAAACGAATACAGCGAACACGGACGTCACGACTGGGCCGTACACATCGCGCTTTGGGAGCAGGGACACTTGACCGCTGGAGCTGTATCGCTGCCCGCACTATCTGCAGTCTTTGCTACCGACCCCGCGCCACAACTCCCAGCACCGACACGCACACGTCCACGCATGATCACTTCGCGCACACGCGCACCTTATGCAGCAATGCTTGTTGGAGAAGCCCTCAATGCCGATGCAGTTCGGCTCGGTTCGGCAGGTGCCAAAACCATGGCGGTGATTCTGGGCGAAGCAGACATCTATCTTCATGACGGCGGCATGTACCAGTGGGACTCCGCAGCACCAGCAGCGGTTGCCGCCGCAGCAGGGTTGCACGTGAGTCGAATTTCTGGCGCACCACTCGTTTACAACGATTCCGATCCGTGGTTGCCGGACCTTCTCGTGTGCCGTCAGGAATGGAAAGAGCCTGTACTGAACGCTTTATGGGGCGATCAGTGGCGAGTGCACGAACACTGAGTAACAATCACGTACAAAGCACGTGATTGTTTCGCTAGTTTCTACGCGTGCGTTTGGTTATTGCTCGTTGCAGTGTGGTGTACGAGGGACGGCTCGATGCTTCGTTGCCCGAAGCCTTGCGGCTGATCATGCGTAAAGCCGACGGCTGTGTGGCGATCCACGCTGATGGAGGTGCCTACAAGCCGCTCAACTGGATGAATGCGCCGAATTCGGTCGCAGAACTAGATGACCGCTGGGTGATAACAAATCCAAAAGGCGAGACGCTCACAATTCATCTCCACGAAGTGATATCTGACTTTGAGCACGAGTTTGGAAAAGATCCCGGTCTTACAAAAGACGGCGTCGAAGCCCATCTTCAAGAACTGCTTGCGGATAATCCTGAGGAAATTGAACTTGGGTTGCAGTTGATCAGACGCGAATACCCGACCTCCATCGGCCCAGTGGATTTACTTTGCAAGGACTCAGCTGGCCGTACCGTGGCCATCGAAATCAAGCGCCGTGGCGAAATTGACGGGGTTGAACAGCTGACTCGCTATCTGGACCGCCTGGCGCTCGACTCAAGCCTTGGCGACCTACGCGGGATTTTCGTGGCACAAGTCATCAAGCCACAAGCAAAAACCCTCGCCGAAAGTCGCGGAATCATCTGCCGCGAGATTGACTATGACTTACTGCGTGGCAAGCGCAGCGAACAGCCAACTCTCTTTTAAGGCGATATGTCCCCCACGAAAAAAGTTCTTGTAATTGGTTGTGGTCCAGCCGGAACCGCTGCTGCAATTACCGCGCGCAAACATGGCATTGAAGTGACCATCGTCGACAAAGCCGTGTTTCCGCGTGACAAGTGCTGCGGAGACGGTCTCACAACTTCCGCCTTGCGTCTACTGCAGCAGCTTGATGTTCGGCCAAGTTCCATGCCTTCGTGGCGCGAAATTGATAGTGCACAACTTCGTGCCCCCGATGGACGCAACATCACGATGCCGTTTCCAGAAGGTATTGGTCTTTTTGCTGCCGTCGTACCCCGAGTAGAACTCGATATTGCAATGCGCGACCGTGCGATTACCGAAGGAACAAAAGTAATTGAAGGTGTGAGCATCACTGATGTAGAGCAATCGCAAGACGGCGTGGTTGCCACCTTGAGTGACGGCTCGCAACTCAACGCTGATTACCTCATTGCCGCAGACGGAATGTGGTCTCCGACACGAAAAATCGTTTGTGGAGAAAGCGCCTCACCGTACCTCGGCGAGTGGCACGCGTTCCGCCAATACCTCGACGCGGTTTCGGGACCCGCACGTGACCAACTCTTCGTTTGGTTTGAACCAGACCTGCTACCCGGTTATGTGTGGTCGTTTCCAGTTGGTGATGGCAAAGTCAACTTTGGCTACGGGATCTTGCGTGGCGGGAAAATTGCAGTCGGTGACATGGGTGCGATCTGGGCCGACCTCTTTCAGCGGCCCCACATCAGTTCGGCACTTGGATCTGGATACATGCCACTCGAACGGCGAACCGCATGGCCGATTCCCGCAATGATCGACAAGGTTGAACTCACCAAGGGGCGAGTGCTCTTTGTAGGTGATGCAGCATGTGCAACCGATCCAATGACCGGCGAAGGCATTGGACAGGCAATTCTCACGGGAATGCTCGCAGCTGAAGCAGTAGCCGAACACGTAGACGCCGCTAGTTCATATGCCAAGTCAGTTCGTGCAGAACTCGTGGCCGACCACAAGATGTCGGTTTTTCTTGGGCGCATCCTTGGCCGCGTACGAGGCACAAACCTTGCCCTTCGGATTGTCGACCTGAACTCGTGGACCCGGCGCAATTTTCTGCGCTGGATGTTCGAAGATGAGCCACGGGCAATCGTGCTAACTCCCCGCCGCTGGCACCGCAACTTCCTCAAACGACCTGGAGTGCATCTGGGCAAGTAGTTTTGGTCAATGCGCACTCGCCTGACTGAAATGCTTGAAATTGAACACCCCGTAATGCTTGCTGGCATGGGCGGGGTCTCCTACCACGAACTCGTTGCAGCCGTCAGCAACGCCGGCGGCATTGGGACACTTGGTGCCTCCACGATGAGCATCGCCCAGCTTCGCGAAGAAATCGCGTTGACCAACAGTCTCACTTCGATGCCATTTGGTGTTGACTTGCTCACTGCACTGCCTGATCAAGTTGAAAGCGGTGTTCAGGCAATCATCGAAGGTGGTGCCAGAATTTTTGTTGCCGGCCTCGGTGTTCCTCGCGAAGTGATTGAGCTTCTCCACGCCAAGAACATTCTCGTGGGTTCAATGTGCGGCAAAGTACGTCATGCGATTTCAGCCGTAGCCAGTGGATGCGACTTTGTTGTTGCACAAGGCACCGAAGGTGGTGGCCACACGGGAACTGTCGCAACCATGGCATTGATACCCCAAGTAGTTGATGCTGTGGGTGACAAAGTGCCAGTTGTTGCCGCTGGCGGGCTGTTTGATGGTCGAGGATTGGTTGCATCACTGGCACTTGGTGCCGAAGGGGTTTGGGTTGGCACGAGGTTCATCGCCACACCGGAAGCACGTGCAGTGATCGGTTACAAAGACGTTTTGCTGGCCACGCCAGAAGATGGCACCGTGATTAGCCGTAGTTACACGGGCAAGACATGCCGGGTGGTGCGCAACACCTGGACTGATCGCTTTGAAAAAGCACCAAGTGAAATCAAACCGTTCCCCCAGCAGGTGATCTACTCAACCCAGGAAGGTGCCAACCACCTTGGAGCGTCGTCAGACACCGTGGTTGACACTTCAATTGAGTTCATGCCAGCTGGTCAAGGTGTCGGTGCGATTAACTCTCTCACTCCAGCAGGAGACATCGTTCGGTCAATGGTGGCCGAAGCAGAAGCAATCATCGATTCGATGAGCCGCTTCAAGAACTGAAATCAGAATGCTTCAGTTGCTGCGGAGCAACCGCGACATTCGCATCGTCTTTTTTGCGCAGATCGTTTCTTATCTCGGTGACTGGTTCACCTTCGTAGCCATTTCTGCGGCGGTGTACGACTACACCAACTCAAAGTTTCTGGTTTCTTTGGTGATGGTTTGTGAATCCATCCCGGCTTTCCTACTCTCGCCCGTTGGTGGGCCCGTTGCCGACCGATTCGATCGACGCAAAGTACTTGTAGTCGTGTCATCAGCCCAGGCCGTCGCGGCTCTTGGCTTTTTGTTACTAAGCCGCGACACGGTGTGGATTGGGTTTGTGTCGCTGTCCCTTGTTGCGGGTCTTGCTGCATTTGTGAATCCTGCTGTAGGTGCATCTGTGCCAAATCTCGCCCGCAACGAAGACGAACTACAAAAGGCCAGTCAACTCTTTGGCTCCACTTGGGGAATCATGATGACAGTTGGCGCGTCACTTGGTGGTGTCTTTGCAGCACTACTCGGTCGGCGTGCGGCATACATCGCTGACGTGATTACGTTCATCATCGCGGCGATCCTGTTCTCGATGGTGAAGACCCGAATGCAACAACACGACACGTCAATCTCACAAAGAGTGCATCCAATTGCCGACATGCGCGAGGCAGTGCACGTTGCACGAAATGACCGCGTTATCGGAAGCCTCATGATGTCAAAGACCGTGTGGGCAATTGGTGCGGGGCTGGTCAGCCAGCTCGCGGTGCTTTCCACCGATGTCTTCGGTACTGGCGATGCTGGAATCGGTGCAATGGTTGCAGCGCGCGGTGTCGGATCGGCAGTGGCACCAATAATTGCCATCCGCATGACACGTGGCGACTTGTCGAACATTCTTTTTCTTTGTGGTGCCGGAACGGTGGTGTTTGGCCCGTTGTACATCGGCGCTGCATGGATTCCATGGTTCATTCCCGCGCTAATTCTGATCACATTGGCTTCAATCGGCAGCGGAAGCCAATGGGTTGCATCAACCTACGGCCTCCAAATCCGCACACCCGACCACATTCGTGGACGCGTGATCGCTGGCGACTTTGCACTCGTCACATTGATTCTTGGAGCAACGAGTGCACTCGCAGGAGTTGTTGCCAACCATCTGGGTGTGCAATGGACCATCACCGCGTTTGCGGGCGTGTCTTTATTCTGCGCACTCACCTATTCGGCGATTATCTATCCGATTCGCAAAGAGTTGAAGACGCAATACCCACCGATTTGATGAATAGCGAATTAAGCACAGATTCAACCTGAGGTATCAGGCTTCGTCCACCAGCTCACGCAGGGTTTCGATGGTCTTAACTCCATCGCCCACTGGGTTGACCTGCAAAGTTGTTACACCCGCAGCCTTGTAGGCAGCAATGCGTTCCTTCACATAACTGCGTGGACCAACAAGGTTGGACAACTCAAGCAACTCGCTTGGGACTTCGGCGGCCGCTTCTTTCTTCTTGCCGTCGAGATAAAGATCCTGAATGAGCTTCGCCTCGCGTTCATAGCCGTAGGAAACTGCAATGTCGTTGTAGAAGTTCTTTCCTCGTGCGCCCATGCCACCCACGTACAAAGCAACTGAATCGCGGGCGAAGTCAAGGAGTCCCTTTTGTGCATCACCGGTGAGCTTTTCGTCAATTGCGGTCATTCCACCTGCGGTTATCTCTAGCGGCCCAAGGCTTGGGTCACGCTTGGCGAGTCCACGACGAAGGTCGGCACCCCAAACCGTTTCGTATTTTTCCGGCATGAAAAAGATCGGGATCCAGCCGTTTGCATAAGCAGCAGTAGCTTCGACACTCTTCTCCTTAAGCGCGGCCCACCAAATTGGAATGTCCTTGCGAATCTCTTGGCCCGGCTTGATGATCTTCAGCGGCTTACCAAGCCCGGTGCCCTCACCCGCAGGCAGTGGCACATCAACTGTTTGACCGTGGTATTCGAGCGGCTGTTCGCGAGCCCAAACCATGCGACAGATGTCGATGTATTCCTTGATACGTTGCATCGGCTTTTCGTACGGCACGCCATGGAAACCTTCGACAACTTGTGGTCCCGAAGCACCAAGACCAAGCACGAAGCGACCATCACTCACATAGTCGCAACCCACTGCAGTCATCGCCATCAATGCCGCCGTGCGTGTGTATACGTTCACGATTCCGGTTCCGATTTGAATCTTGTCGGTCACTGCAGCGAGGTAACCAACCTGCGAAATCGCGTCAGCGCTGTAAGCCTCAGCGACCCAGACAAGATCAAGGCCAACCTTCTCCAACTCAACAACCTTCTTAGCGGTCTCTTTGAAACCACCTGCATAGTTGACATTCATCGCCAGTTTCATTGGGTTTTCCCTCTCAGTCGGCTCAATCTGAATTAAGACACTAAATCTTGAAAAGCGCGTCCCGACAATCCCCCGTGAGAGCCACTGGTTTCAGCCTTACTAAGGCTCCCTGAACGGAAACCTGCGAGGTCAAGAACGACTCGTTCATAGCCAAGGGTGCGCAACCCTTCAATGATTGCAAGACGATTTTTTTCAACGTGCCCAAATTGGTCGGGGTCCACCTCGATGCAGGCAATGCCATCAAAATGTCGGACCCGAATATTTCCCGCTGTCCCAACTTCGCGCAGCAACGCTTCTGCGCGCTCCACCTTCGACAGGACTTGCACGGTTACGGGCGTTCCATTCGGAATTCGACTCGCCAGACATGCCATTGCAGGCTTGTCCCATGTTGAAACACCAAGCTCGCGAGAATATTCACGTATGTCGTCTTTGGTGAGTTCGGCAGCAACCATTGGAAACTTTGCTCCCCGCTCCTGCGCTGCTGCCTGGCCTGGGCGCTCATCACCGAGATCGTTGACATTCACTCCGAGCAGTACGACACCGGCAAAATCATCGGCAAGAGGAACAACGGCATCCATCAAAGCTGACTTGCAGTGGAAACACCGATCACGGTCATTTCGCCGGTATGCGGCGCGTTCCATCTCGTCGGTGTCCACACACTTCCAGTTGAGTCCAAGTTCAACTGCAAGCGCCGAGCAGTGCCCTAGTTCGGCTGAAGCAAGCGAGGGCGACACGGCCGTGACACAGAGTGTGTTTTCAGCACCGAGAACTCGAGTGGCGACAGCGGCGAGAAATGTGGAATCCACACCCCCTGAGAACGCCACAACGACCCGCCCCATGCCAAGCAATTGCTCCTCAAGCCTGCGGAGTTTGGTTTGCTCGGGCGCCACATCAACAATCGTGCCACAGGATGCGGAAATGTGCCCCGCTGGTGCGAAGATCAAAGCGTGAAATCAAGCCACAAAGTTGCCATCAGCACAGGCATCTCGCTGCGGGTTGTTGAGTTCTCGGATGCTGCAGCCAGCGGGAGGGACATCCTGCTTCTTCATGGGCTTGCATCTAACGCACTGCTTTGGGCACCAGCAGGAGAACTACTTGGTGAGCGTGGGCATCGAGTTGTTGCTGCGGACCTTCGTGGGCACGGACTCTCCGACAAGCCCAACGACGGCTACTCAATGGATCAGGTAGTGGCAGACGTTGCCGCACTTATTGATGAACTGGATTTACGGAATCCAATTGTCA
>JBIIRE010000085.1:0-6870 GCA_044341655.1 Ilumatobacteraceae bacterium
TCGGAACTAATCGCGGTCTGCCGCGAAAAGATAAGCACTGCGAAATTGGAAGTGGACAAGGTCGTTGCCGATCTGAAGGCCGACTAGTTGTTCCCTACATCGGCGGTTTAGCCTGAAGTTGTGCTTCCGACCCCACCTGCTTCATTGTTGGCGATCGCTCGTCAGGTGGAGGACCGCTTGGCAGAAGTTATTGACACTGAACGAGCCAAGTGGTCTGCATTCGAGCCGCAATTAGCAACTCCCTTTGATGAGATGCGCCGACTCGTGTTGGCAGGAGGCAAACGACTGCGCCCCGCATTCTGTCAGTGGGGTTACGTGGGTCTGGGTGGGAATCGCCAAGATTCGATAGTTGTTGATGCCGGTGCAGCCCTTGAGTTGCTGCACGCTTTTGCGCTTTTTCACGATGACATCATGGATGGGTCAGCAACACGCCGCGGGGAACCCACTACCCACATGGTTGCGATGGGTGAACACGAGTCGCGTGGTTATCTCGGCGAAGCAAGACGCTTCGGTGAGGGTGTCGCCATTCTTGTCGGTGACCTGACCTATGTGTACGCAGATGAGTTGATGATGAAAGCTCCACCGCAGGCATGGGCGATTTGGAACACCCTGCGGATCGAACTCAATATCGGTCAATACCTCGATGTTTTGGGCTCTGCCACACGAGAACGCCGCCGTGAGTACACCGAAAGAATTTGTCAATACAAAAGCGCAAAATACACAATCGAACGCCCATTGCACCTTGGTGCAACGATGGCAATGCCCACTGTTGCACCCGATGTGCTGGCGAAGTTGAGTGCTTATGGAGTGCCACTCGGGGAGGCATTCCAGATGCGAGACGATGTTCTTGGTGCGTTTGGTGAAACCGAGATAACGGGAAAACCAGTCGGTGATGATTTGCGTGAAGGTAAGCCAACGCCGTTGCTTTCAATTGCCACTTCACTCGCCTCTGCAGCACAACTCGCCGTGCTCGACCGAGTCGGGCATCCTGATATCACCGACACCGAGATTCGTAATGCACAAGAAGTCATACGTGAGTGTGGCGCATTGGATGCACTTGAGGATCACATCACAACATTGACTGCAAGTGCAGTTAATGCGATCAAACAAGCGCCAATAACCACAGATGCTCGCGATGAGTTAATTGAACTCGCAGCTTATGTATCTTGGCGAGCGGTCTAACTCTCAGGCGTAGTGCTTCAGGGCATCGTCGAGCCCGATGCCGTTCAACACGCCTGGCTCAGAGATAACTGCATCGAGCCAGGGAATCTGCCAGCGCACGCACACCGTGATTGGATCTTCAATAGTTGAGTTTTGAAGTGCGAGTCGTGCGAATGCATTCGCGTAGTCAGGTGGGCGAATGTCCGATGTGAGTTCCATTAGGGCAATCGGATCTGGTGTGCGTCGATCAGGATTTTCAAGCGGTGGAGTGATGCGGGCAGAAGTTGGACCGCTGCTGCCACCGGTTATGCCTGGACCATCAGCGATCACGGTGCCCATTACGCGTTCGGGGCGTGCACCAGCGAGCATCAAGGCGATGTATCCACCCAGACCATGACCAAGCAGTGTTGCCTCACCAAGGTGGTTCAACGCAATGTCGGCATCAGCGAGCAAAATTTCGCAGGTGTAGCCGCCTCCGCGTGGAACGCTCGATGCTCCGTGCCCAGTGAAGTCCAGGGCAAAAACTGGGCCGGGCCAAACGTCAGGCGAGGGTGGCGCGAGTCGTGCGGCGGAGTCACCAAGGCCATGAAGGATGAGCAAATTACGCCCATTGCCCGCGCGGAGTTGATGTAGCGCGAGTTGGATGCGTAGATGGCGAAGGTAAGTGATCGTGTTCATTGCGCCAAGAACTCAAGTACTAGTTCTGCCACGCGGTGTGGGCGTTCGATATGGACAAAGTGACCCGTTTCGTGAAGAACTTCGAGTCGTCCATGGCGCGGTAGCCACGGCATAACTTCTTCGGGTTTTGTTCCCCAACCCATCTGTTCGGGAACCATTCCAAGGACACCGAGGAATGGCATGCTGAAACCCGCCATTCGATACAGACCCCAATAGGGCCGTGAAGGCCCAAAGCCGCCAAAGCGAATGGCGGGATCAACTTTCCACCGCCAGCCCTCTGGATCTTGACGCGCACCGATGGTGGCGATGTAGGTCAACCACTCGTCGCTAAGGCGCGGGTTCATCTTCTTACGGCGCTCGACGATTTCCTGCAGCGTGCCAGGGCGACGGTTGTAGTCATGGAGTCCACGCCGATAATCCAGCCACGTAGTGATGTCTTCTCGTCGCAGTTGTGTGCGCTCGTGGTCCTGAATGTCAGGGGCGGGGCGACGCGACGGCAGCCCGTCTAAGTTGACGAATTTTTTTATCCGTGCAGGATGAGCTTCAGTGAAGTCGCAAAGCAACTCCCCACCCTTTGAATGACCCACCGCCACCACGGGATCATGCCCGACATGGTCAAACACGGCTTTTAGATCGCGTAAGTCGGCTGACCAGCCATATAAGTCTGAGCGTCCGCTGTCGCCATGACCCCGCTGGTCCCAAGCAATCACCCGCCACCCACCGGCTGCAAGCAACGGAGCAAAGACATCGAAGGTGCCCGCGAAGTCAGAACCACCGTGGGCAAGAAGCAATGGGTCAGAGTTAGGTGCACCCCACTCGTAAACAGCGATATCAATGCCCGACGTGCTGACGATGTATTGACGGTCGGGTCGCCGTGCACCTTCGAATGTGATGGTGTCGTCGCGGTTGGGCATCATCCGATTCTATGAGCGCGGTATGCGTAGCATTAAGTCCAATGATCCTGCGTACAAGACTCCAGTGGCTACTCGCAGGTTCGACCGTGGTATTCACACTCGCTGCGCTGTTTTCGGCATTTACAGGTGACGACTCTCCATCTGCCTCGACGCAATCGACCTCAACAACTGTTGAAGAGGTAACAACAACTACCGCAGCACCAAAGACTTACATTGTGAACCCTGGTGATTCTTTGTTTTCAATTGCCGAGCAGTTCGGAGTTGATCTAAATGAACTTGTGACACTCAATGGAATCCTTGATGTCGACAAAATCAATGCGGGAGATATGTTGAAGCTGCCGGCACCAACTACTACAACGACCACAGAGTCAACAACCACTACCGTGGCAGAAACCACGACAACCTCATAGACTTATATTTATGACAACTACCTTCTGGCCGACGAAGGAACACTGGTCGGTCGAAATTCCACTGCGCACGCCGCACTATCGGATTAATGCACTCGAAGAAACCGGTTTTGTGTTGTTGCGCAAAGCACCCTTTGATGTGCCAGTACATGAATGGGAATCGCTTGAGTACATGGACTGGAAAAGTGGAGGCGATACCAACTTCGCACCTCTTGCATCTGCTGATGGACAGCTTGATTGCCGCGGTTTTTGGGACAAAGGCAAGACCGACAAGGACGCACTTTTTACTTCCAATGCGGAGAAGTCCCCGACGCTTCGGGACTACGTGAAGGGTATTGGCGCGAATTTCGGCCGAGTCCGAATCATCAAGTTGCAACCACAAGATCGTGATACTGCGATTCGCTCAATCCATCGTGATGACAACAATCGCTTCAATCCCGACAATGAGGGATGGGTTGTTCGGTCATGGATGGAACTCACAGATAGCCCTGACAGCTACATGTTGTTGATGGACAACGACGAAGATGGACTACCGGATCCAACTACTGAGCGCCGTGTGCCATTGCCCAGAGGTGCTCGTTTTGTGGTTGATACTCAGCGCCTGTGGCATGTGGTTGTGCACAATTCCAATGCGCCGCGCTATGCGTTAATCACCAGTTTGGAATCAGGCCCGGAACTCGAAAAGTTCATTGCCGCTGAGCAAGCGTGAGCTCGGCAATGCCGCGCATGATCTCAGCAATGTTGTAATCCTTTGGCGTATAGATAGCTGCAACACCAGCTTGTAGGAGTCCAGGCTGATCATCTTCAGGGATGATTCCTCCGACCACCACAGGCACATCAACTCCTGCTTGTTTGAGTTGGGAAATGATCTCTGGGACTAGCGAAAGATGCGAGCCCGAGAGGATCGACAGACCAATAACGTCGGGGTCTTCGTCCCGTGCTGCGGCCACGATCTGTTCTGGTGTCAGGCGGATGCCGCCGTAGATGACCTCCATGCCGGCGTCGCGTGCAGCAACCGCAATTTGTTCAGCGCCATTGGAGTGACCATCGAGTCCGGGTTTGGCCACCAATAATTTGGGTGGCCCTCCTGGAATGGTCTTCACAAAGTCAGCAACAGATCCGAGCCCACCCTTGTGGTGACCAACCGCAGCGCCAACGCCGGTAGGTGCACGATATTCACCGAAAACACCACGCAGGGCCGCACTCCACTCGCCGGTTGTGCCACCAGCTTTGGCCAACGCAATTGATGGTTCCATGATGTTCTCACCGGACTTCGCCGCATCAAGTAGCCATGCAAGCGCTTTGTCCACGGCCTCTTGATCGCGGCTGGCACGCCATTGTTCGAGCTCGTGGACGAGCTCACGCTCAACCGCGGGGTCAACTTTGAGGAATGACCCATCTCCAGCAAGAGGTGACTCTTCAGATTCCTGGAATCGGTTGACACCGACCACAACTTGTTCGGCGCTAGCGATTCGGCTTGTGCGTTGAGCCATTGATGCAACGAGGCGACCCTTGAGTTCTTCAACTGCAGCAAAGGCTCCACCGAGTTCTAGAACTTCTTGCAATTCGGACCACGCAGCTTCCTTGAGTGCCTTCGTCTTGGATTCGATTACCTCTGATCCGTTGAAGATGTCTGCATATTCGAGTAAGTCGGTTTCATACGCCAAGACCTGCTGCATGCGTAGCGCCCACTGCTGATCCCATGGCCGTGGCAAGCCGAGCGCTTCATTCCAGGCAGGTAGTTGAATACTGCGCGCACGTGCATCACGCGAGAGAGTCACGGCGAGCATCTCAAGCACAATTCGCTGCACATTGTTCTCAGGCTGGGCTTCAGTAAGTCCTAGTGAATTGACCTGAACCCCGTACCGGAATCTGAGAGCTTTCTCATCGGTGATGCCGTAACGGCTTCGCCCAATTTCGGCCCAGAGTTCAGTGAATGCTCGAACTTTGCAGATTTCTTCAATGAAGCGGATGCCAGCGTTGACAAAGAACGAGATCGCACCGAAGACGCGGGCAAATTCGTTTGCCGGGATGCGTCCACTGTCGCGAACGGCATCTAAGACATCAATCGCAGTAGCAAGCGAGAACGCAATTTCTTGTACGGGAGTCGCGCCTGCCTCTTGCAAGTGATAGGAGCAAATGTTCGTGGGATTCCAGCGCGGCGTGTTTTCATGACACCAAGTAACCATGTCGACAATCAAGCGTCGCGAAGGTGCTGGTGGGAAGATGTAAGTGCCACGTGAAAGGTATTCCTTCACGATGTCATTTTGCGTAGTGCCGCGAAGTTCCGTGCGTGGAACATCTTGTTCGTCTGCATTGGCAACATACAAAGCCAACAACCATGCTGCAGTTGCGTTGATGGTCATCGAGGTATTCATCTGCCCAGGCGGGATTGCATCCAACAGAGTTCGCATGTGGCCAAGATGCACCACTGGCACACCGACTTTGCCGACTTCACCTGCAGCGAGTGTGTCGCCTGGGTCGTAACCCGTTTGGGTCGGAAGGTCAAAGGCAATTGATAAACCGGTTTGACCCTTGGCGAGGTTGGTGCGGTAGAGCGTGTTCGACGCTTTGGCGGTGGAGTGACCCGAGTACGTGCGCATCACCCATGGCTGTTCCTTCTTGCCGGAGTTTGAATCGCTCATCGTGACCATCCCAGATTTGGTGCTTCTAAAGCCTTGCTCAGTTTCTCCATATATTCCAACCTGCCCATACGAATTACGCCGAGACTCGCCAAATGAGGTGTCTGCCATTGGACATCAAGCAAATCCATCCCGGCTCTGTTCATCTCCTGCACGAGCCTCCACAGCGCAACTTTCGAGGCATCTGTGGACACATGGAACATTGACTCGCCAGCAAAGAAACCATTGATACGCACTCCGTAGAGTCCCCCGACCAACTGGTTGCCCTTGAAGGTTTCAATGCTGTGGGCATAGCCGAGGCGATGGAGTTCTGTGTATGCATCAATGAATTCACCTGTGATCCAGCGGCCATCACGTGGCAGCTCTGCGCACATGGTGACAACATCACGAAAACAAGTGTCAATTCTGGTTTCGTATTTTCGGGCACTCTTTTGCAACGAACGAGAGCAATTGAATCCATCAAGTGGCAACACGCCACGTTCTGTTGGTGACCACCAGCCAAGAACTCGCCCACGGCGAGTTTCGATGTCCATCGGGAACATCCCGTGCGTATATGCATGGATCAGAGTTGCGGGTGCAAGATCTGCGCCAGCGGTTATGACATCGGACTCCGGCCACTTGCGCATGGCTGGAAACTCCCATTCACATGTCCCAACCGATTGGTGTGGTGCATCAAATGGATTCGAAGTGGTCAGTATGAGTAGAAGCCTTGTTTTGTTTTACGACCGAGTCGGCCCGCAGCGACCATGCGACGCAAGGTTGGCACTGCTGCATAGTTGGGGTCACGGAATTCAGCGTAAAGAGCATCGAGGATTGCCAGCGAGGTATCGAGACCAACGAGGTCAAGCAACGCAAAAGGACCCATTGGGAAATTGCAGCCGCCTTTCATCGCGGTGTCGATGTCTTCCATAGATGCGGTTCCTTGCTCCCAGATACGAACAGCGTTGTTCAGATACGGAAACAGCAGTGCATTCACCACAAAACCAGCACGGTCCTGAACTCGCACTGCATCTTTCCCACACTTAACTGCAAACTGCGTAGCGGTATCAAGCGTCTCATTTGCTGCAG
>JBIIRE010000086.1:0-6834 GCA_044341655.1 Ilumatobacteraceae bacterium
CATGTTGTTGGCCTCAGTCCCCTGAGGTCTACTTGAGGAATCCCTCGTAGGTGCGCAACATCAGCTGGCTGTCGATCTGGCGCATGAGTTCTAGAGCAACGCCCACCGCGATAAGCACGGTTGTTCCGGCAAATGGGAAGGACTGAACGTCGCCCACCCACAAGATGATGTAAGGCAAGATCGCAATCACAGCCACGAACAATGCGCCCGGCAACGTGATGCGGTTAACGGTCTTGGCGAGGTAACGCTCGGTCTGCGGACCGGGGCGGATACCAGGAATGAATCCACCTTGACGGCGAATCTGATCAGCCTGGCGCACGGGGTCAAAGGCAATTGAGTTGTAGAAATATGCAAACGCCACGATCATGATGAAAAAGGTGGTGATGTAAACCATGTTCTGGCTGTTGACCAAGTACTGATCAACAAAACGTGCAATTGAGCCACGCCAGCCTTCGCCCGAACCGAGCATGTTTGAACCAAGCACAGGCAGCAACAGGATTGACGACGCGAAAATGATCGGAACCACACCGGACTGGTTCACCTTGAGCGGAATGTATGTGTTCTGGCCGCCATACATACGACGCCCAACTACACGCTTGGCAAACTGCACTGGAATGCGGCGCTGACCAAGCTCGATGCGCACAACGGCAATCAAGATGCCAATTGAAGCCACCACTAGCAAGCCGAAGATGAACCACTTCTTGCTTTGAAGAATCGAATAGTACGAGTACGGCAAGCCTGAGACGATGGACGAAAAGATCACAACGGACATGCCGTTACCGATGCCGCGCTGGCTGATTAGTTCTCCAAGCCACATCAACACCGCAGTACCGGCCACAAGGGTCGGGATCACCAGCAATGCGCGTGGCATGAACGGATCGAGAAGAACCACATCTGGCGCCTGTGCCGCTGCACCAAAGAATGCGCTGCCATTGCCTTGACCAAAGATGAAGGTCAAACCTGCGCCCTGGAGTGTGGCGATACCGATTGCAACGTATCGAGTGGTCTGGGTGATCTTGCGTTGACCCACCGCACCCATCTGCTGCCACTCTTCGAGCTTTGGAATGACCACACCAAGCACTTGCATGATGATGCTGGCCGTGATGTAAGGCATGATGCCGAGCGCGAAAATTGAGAACGAGCTAAAAGCTCCGCCTGAGAACAGGTTGAGGAATCCGAGTGCACCTTGAGTATCGGCAGCTGACTTCAACTGCTGCACAGCCTGACCATCAACACCAGGAACACGAATTGCGGTACCGAATCGGTAGATCAACACGATGAACATCGTGAACAGGATCTTGTTACGCAGATCCGCGACCTTGAAGATGTTCTTCAAGTTGGAAAACACGCGGTGCTCCTTTGTGCTTTAGAGGTTCCCAGACAACAACATGACCTTACGATCAACGGTTGGTGAACTGGTTACCCTTTACCGGCGGACGCCCCTGCGCATACGGCAGAGGAATGATTGTGACCGTACCACCAGCAGCGGTGATTGCTGCTTCGGCGGCCTTGGATACGGCGTGAGCGTGAACATTCACTGCCTTTTTGATCTCACCACGAGCCAGCACCTTAATGAAGGTGCCCTTGTGGGCAACGCCAGCCTTCACGAGTGACTCGGGAGTCACTTCGGTCAAACCGACTTCGCTGATTGCATCAAGGTTGATCGCTTGGTACTCCACACGGAAGGGGTTGTTGAAGCCCTTCAACTTTGGAACACGCTGCTTAAGTGGCATCTGGCCACCTTCAAAACCACGCGCAACAGTGTTACGTGCGTACTGACCCTTGGTACCACGGCCAGCGGTCTTTCCGCCCTTGCCGCCGATACCACGACCAACGCGCTTTGGCTTTTTCTTAGCGCCAGGTGATGGTGAAAGTTCGTCTACTCGCATGACATTTCCTCTTTCAGAGATCTCTTGCTCAGGCTTCTTCCGAAACCGTGATGAGGTGCGGCACGCGTGCGATCATCCCACGAATTTCGGGACGATCAGGAAGCGTGTTGGTGTCGCCGATGCGACCAAGACCAAGTGCGCGGAGCGTGCCGCGTGCTTTGGGCTTGACGCCGATCTTCGAGCGAACCTGTGTGACAGTGATGGTTTTTTCTGTAGCCATGATCAGTGAGCTGCTCCACCTGAGTTCTTGCGGTCGTTGTACGCCTTCAGCATTCCCTTGGGAACGAAGGTGTCAGCGGCAATTCCACGACGCTTCGCAACCACATCTGGGCGCTGCAGTGACTTCAGCCCCTCAATGGTGGCGCGTGCAACGTTGATTGCATTCGCTGAACCAAGTGACTTGGCAAGCACGTCGTGAATGCCAGCCTCTTCGAGGATCACGCGTGCTGCACCACCGGCAATAACACCAGTACCAGGAGCAGCAGGCTTCAAGAGCACGCGGCCCGCACCCGATACTCCGAGAATCGGATGTGTGATGGTGCTACCTGCGAGAGCGACATCGAAAAGATTCTTCTTCGCTTCTTCAGTGCCTTTTTGGATTGCCAACGGCACTTCTTTTGCCTTGCCGTAGCCGAGACCAACGCGACCGTTGCCGTCACCGACAACTACGAGTGCAGTGAATGAAAAGCGACGACCGCCCTTCACCACCTTGGCAACGCGGTTGATCGTGATGACACGTGACTCGCGCAGTGCGCCGGGTTCGGCGGGAGTGGTTGTTGTTACGTTGCTCATCAGAACTCCAGACCTGCCTCGCGGGCAGCTTCAGCTACAGCCGCAATACGACCGTGATAGAGGTAACCACCGCGGTCGAACACGACCTTGGTGACGCCGGCGGCCTTTGCGCGCTCGGCAAGCAATCCACCGAGACGCTTGGCGGCATCAACAGTTGCGCCACCCTTTTCGCGCTCACCGGTTTCCACCGATGAAGCAGAGGCGATTGTGCGACCAAGATCATCATCAATCAACTGCAAAGTGAGGTGCTTGTTGGAACGATAAACAGCAAGACGCGGACGCGCTGCTGTGCCGTGAATCTTCTTGCGCACGCGACGGTGACGACGCTGGCGGTTCGTACGACGGACTTCAGACATATTGCTCATTGCGATACCTACCGACTACTTCTTGCCCGTCTTGCCGGCCTTGCGCATAACGCGCTCATCCAGGTAACGGACACCCTTGCCCTTGTAAGGCTCGGGCTTGCGGATGGAACGGATGTTGGCAGCAACCTGGCCGACAACTTCCTTGTTAATGCCCTTGATCACGATGCGTGTGGGCTGGGGAACTTCGAAGGTCACACCGTCTGGAGCCTTTACGACTACGGGGTGTGAGAAACCGAGAGCAAGCTTCAGCGCATTTGGGCCCTGAGCTTCAGCGCGGTAACCAACGCCGACGATGTCGAGTTCCTTGACGAAACCATCAGTCACACCAGTGACCATGTTGGCAACGAGTGTGCGGGTGAGGCCATGCAGTGCGCGGTTCTGACGCGAATCGTCAGGACGCTCCACGAACACGGTGTTCTCTTCCTTGCGGACGATGATTTCACCTGGAATTTCGCGGCTAAGGGCACCCTTTGGGCCTTTAACCGAAACAACACCGGCATTGATGTTGACTTCAACACCAGAGGGAACAGTGATTGGGGCTTTACCGATACGAGACATAGTTGGTCACTCCTCGATCACCACACGTAGCAAAGAATCTCGCCGCCGACCTTGCGCTTGCGCGCTTCGCGGTCGGTCATGAGACCCTGGCTGGTGGATAGGACAGCAACTCCAAGACCGCCGAGCACGCGAGGTACAGCGGTGGAATTACGGTAAACGCGAAGACCCGGTGTTGATACGCGGCGCAATCCAGAGATTGTGCGGATGCGGTCATCTGAGTACTTCATCTTGATTGTGAGCACTTGGCCCGGACCCTTGTCAGCGGTGGCAACTTCGAATGTGTCGATGTAGCCCTCTTGCTGGAGGATCTTGGCGAGTGCGACCTTCTGCTTGGAAGACGGCATCTTCACGTTGTCGTGCATCTGCACGTTCGCGTTACGGATGCGGGTCAGCATGTCGGCGATGGGATCAGTCATCATGTCGTATCACCTACCAGCTGGCCTTGGTTACGCCCGGAACTTCGCCGGCATGCACGAGCTCGCGCAGGCACAAACGGCAAAGGCCGAACTTACGGAAAACTGAACGCGCGCGACCGCAACGACGGCAACGTGTGTAAGCACGCACCTTGTACTTCGGTGTGCTGTTCGCTTTGTTGATCAGAGACTTCTTAGCCATTTACTTGGTACTCCTCGATCACTTCTTGCCTTTGGCGCCTGCGGGACCGCGGCGGACAGATTTTTTCTTCGGTGCGGGGCCGGCATCGGCGCCGCGCTTGAACGGAAAACCGAACGCATCGAGAAGTGCTTTGCCTTCTTCGTTGCTGATTGCGGTGGTCACGATGGTGATGTCCATACCGCGTGATGCGTCGATCTTGTCGTAATCAATTTCCGGGAACACGACCTGCTCGGAGAGTCCGAAGGTGTAGTTGCCACGGCCATCCCACGAATGTGCAGGAAGACCACGGAAGTCACGGATACGTGGAATTGCAATTGACACGAGACGGTCAAAGAACTCCCACATACGATCGCCACGAAGGGTGACCTTGCAACCAATTGCTTGGTCCTCGCGCAGTTTGAATCCTGCAATCGAAGTACGTGACTTCGTAACCACAGGCTTTTGACCCGTGATCAAGGTGAGGTCTGCAACTGCGCCTTCAAGCAGCGATGGCTGCTGGGTGGCACGGCCGACGCCCATGTTCACCACAATCTTGTCGAGTGTGGGCACGCGCATCACGTTATTGATTCCGAGTTCAGCCTGAAGTGCAGCTTTGATTTCGCTGTTGTACTTCTGCTTGAGACGGGGTGCTGTTGTGGTGCTCATCAGATCTCATCTCCGGTTTTCTTGGCGACGCGCACCTTGGTGCCGTCTGCCTTCACCTTGTAGCCAACGCGAGTTGGCTTGCCCTTGTGGAGAAGCGCGACATTGGATGCGTCCAGCGGGACGTCCTTGTCGATGATGCCGCCCTTTTGATCTTTGTTGGTCGGCTTTTGGTGCTTCTTTGCGATGTTCACGCCAGCAATCAAGACCTTGTTGGCCTTGGGGTAAACAGCGGTGATTTCACCGGTTGCACCCTTGTACTTGCCTGCGAGAACTACGACGCTGTCGCCTGTTTTCAGTTTCATGTCACAGCACCTCCGGTGCCAGCGAAATGATTCGCATGAACTTCTTGTCACGAAGCTCACGGCCAACGGGTCCGAAAATACGGGTGCCACGTGGTGTGAGGTCTTCTTTAATCAACACTGCAGCGTTCTCGTCGAAACGGATGTATGACCCGTCCGGACGGCGCTTCTCTTTTTTGGTGCGTACTACTACGCAACGAACAACTTCGCCTTTCTTCACACCAGCGCCAGGGATTGCATCCTTGACTGTGGCGATGAAGACGTCACCGATTGATGCATAACGGCGGCGAGTACCACCGAGCACCTTGATAACTAGGACTTCCTTTGCGCCGCTGTTGTCGGCAACGCGAAGACGCGACTCCTGCTGAATCATTTCGCACGCTCCAGAATTTCCACGACGCGCCAACGCTTGAGCTTTGACATCGGACGGGTTTCCATCACGCGTACCTTGTCGCCGGGCTGCACGTCGTTTGCTTCGTCATGCACATAGAGCTTCTTGGTACGAAGAACAAACTTGTCGTACTTGGGGTGACGCACACGCTCGACAACTGCGACAACTGCGGTCTTGGCCATCTTGTTAGACACCACCACGCCATCGCGCACCTTGCGCGCGTTACGGTTTTCTTCGGTCATCACTTACTCACTTTCTGAGCGGCTTCTGCAGCTGCAATCTCACGCTGACGAATCAGGGTGTTGATGCGTGCGATCTGCTTGCGGACTTTCCCGATTTCGGAGTTGTCCTCAAGCTGTCCCGTTGCATTGCGAAAACGCAGGTTGAGAGCTTCTTGCTTGGTATTGCGAAGCTCTTCAACGAGTCCTGGCAATTCCATTTGGCGGAGTTCTTCGATTGAACGAGCCATCTCAGATCGTCTCCTCGCGGGTAACTACGCGAGCCTTGATCGGCAGCTTTTGTACTGCACGGTCGAGCGCTTCGCGAGCGGTCTCTGGATTCGGGAATGAGAGTTCGAAAAGGATGCGACCCGGCTTCACCACTGCAACCCAGAATTCAGGGTTGCCCTTACCGGAACCCATGCGGGTTTCAGCAGGCTTCTTGGTGACGGGCTTGTCCGGGAAGATGTTGATCCACACCTTGCCACCACGCTTGATGTGACGGGTCATAGCAATACGGGCCGCTTCAATCTGGCGTGCGGTCAACCAACCTGGCTCAAGAGCCTGGATGCCGTACTCACCAAATGCGAGCTCGTTGCCGCCCTTCGACATGCCGGTCATACGGCCGCGATGGTGTTTGCGGTGTTTTACTTTGCGAGGCATCAACATTGTGATCAGTCCTCCTGACCGCGGAAGTGCGGTGTCTCGTGCGAATTGTGGATACGACGCTCGATGTCTTCTTCTTCTGCAAGAAGCCTCTCGAACTCAGGATCTGCTTCCTTAATAAGAGGAGCGACTTCGATCGGCTCATCTGCAACAGGGCGTCCAGCTGATGAAACAACCTTGCGCGTTGCTGCTGGTGCGGTAGCGATTGCAGAACCCGAGGTCTCGCCCACTGCCATTGCAGCTTCGCGAGTGATCTTGTCGTCGCTCTGACTCTTGTACGGAAGGATGTCGCCCTTGTAGAGCCACACCTTCACACCAACGCGACCCGAAGAGGTGCGTGCTTCGCGGAAGCCGTAGTCGATGTCTGCACGAAGTGTGTGCAGCGGCACACGACCT
>JBIIRE010000087.1:0-6769 GCA_044341655.1 Ilumatobacteraceae bacterium
GGTTACTGCGATGTGGATTGTTTTAGCTGCACTGCTGGTGTTGGGGTCGCGTGGCCTCATCGCAAATGGAGTGTCGGCCATCGGTCAGTTCCAACCATTCGGTGGCGGGCCAAGGTATCTGTTGCGAGAACACATCAGTGGCTGGTGGCCGTCGGGATTTGGAGCCACCGCTTTTAGCCCCACGGCAATTCTGATGATTGCTGTTTCTGGTGTTGTTGCCCTTGGGCGAATGGCTTTGTTGCACACAGCAACCGTGGTCGGTCTGTTGCTAATCGGCCCTGTCGGAATGTGGAATCTGTCGCGCTCATTTGGTGAGTACAAATCGCGTGTGGCAGCCACGATTGTTTACGCAGCAGTGCCGCTTCCATACGCTGCAATTGCTTCTGGGCAGTGGAACGTACTCACGGTGTGGGCAGCACTGCCGGTGATTGTGTACTACTCGCAGCAGGAACGTAATTCACGTAACACATTGAAAGTCGCAATTGTGATTGCCACACTTGCTGCATTCGTGCCGGTTGCTGCCGTGCTACTGGCTGTTGGATTCATTGTGTGGGCTGCGGTTGGGAGTCTCGCTGGGTCATCGTCAGGGGAGTCCGCCAACTACCTGCGCTTTGCATCCATCGCGGTGGCGGCTCCGCTTGTGCTGCTTGCACCATGGAGCCTTCGTTATTTCTCGACCGACGCCTGGCCACTCGTAAATAACGGTGTATCCGGCGGCGCCGAAATGGGTGTGGCACAACTCGCTCGTTTCGGAATCGGAAAAAGTGTTTTTGGCAGTCTTTCCTGGGGCTTTTACCTGCCGCTACTGGCGGCTGTGCTTATTCCGACGGGTCGTCGCTTCATCTGGTCAGCAAAAGCTGCTTGGTGGGTACTTGTATTTGGAGCAGTTGCAGTTGCGTCAGATGCAGGTTTGTTGAAGGGCTGGCTGCCAGATGCTGAGTTGATGTTGCCATTCGTTGCATTTGGGCTCGCAGTGGCGGCGGCTGTCGCTTTCAGTGTTGCCGCAGCTGATGTGCGACGTGCACGCCTTGGTTGGCGTCAACCAGTTGCTGCATTGGCAGTCATTGGCGTGATTGTTGGGTCAGTGCCGTTGCTGGTTAATTCCTTCAATGGTCGCTGGAATCAGCGATCGGTATCAATCAACCAATTACTCGCGCAGATTCCCGACAACTCACCGCAGGGTGACTCACGTGTTCTTTACTTGGGAGACCCACGAGTAATTCCTGCAGGTGCATCCGCTCTCGACTCCACTACTAGTGCCGGCGAAGTTGCATTCGCTGTGGCCGATGATCGAGCGCTCGCAGTGCGCAACTATTGGTCGGCACCTTCGTCACTGGCGACTACTGCTGTGGAACTCGCCGTTGAGAAATTGCTGCAAGGGTCCACGCTTCGAGCTGGCCGCCTCTTAGCACCTCTTGGCATTAGGTACATCGTGGTGCCGATCATTGACGGTGGGCGCAGCACGCGCACGTCTCCAATTCCAGCTCCGGATGGGTTGCTCGAGAAGTTGTCATCGCAGCTGGATTTGCGCCGTCGCTATCAAGCATCTGACCTGGTGATTCTTGAAAATTCAGCGTGGCTCCCAGTCATGTCTCAGCTTGCAGAGCCGGCTCTGGGTGCGTCCAGCGGCGCGGGCGACACTGCACTTGAAGGAACTGAGTTCGGTGATGCAAGAAACTCTGGCCGTCCACTGATGCGTGGTTTCTCACAGTTCTCACGTAGCCGTGATGAGGTAGATGCGGGCACCGTTCATTTCGCCATTACCCCTGATTCCAATTGGCGACTTCGGGTCAATGGCGAAACTGTGCCTCCACAAATTGCGTTCGGATCCACCTCGGCCTTTGAGGTGCAACAGGCAGGTGGCGCAACACTGCGTTATGAAACTCCAACGTGGCGACGCGGTCTTGAATTAGCCCAGATGATTCTTTGGGGTGCTTGCGTACTGCACATTGCAAATCTTGGGCGCTTACGCCGACGCTCGCGTGATCGTGGACAAATCCACGATGATTCGCTCGTTGTGCAATTTGTGTCGGGGGAAAACCAATGAGTTTCCGGTTGCGCGCATTTGCGGTGGTTCCACTGGTGGTTGGCTTGGCGGGGTTCGTCTATGCCGTTTCTGAGGAATCAGATTCTGGGTCGATGGAGCAAGAGGCAAGTAGTGGCGCTGTCGTGGTGGGAAACACACGTTTCTGCCCCGGTATCCCCGCTGGCGATCTCGCTGATGGCGGCTATTTAACAATTGCCAACACTGCAGACATCGCTTCCGAAGCACGTATCACCTGGCTCGGGCCATCCGGTCGTCAAACTAAAACTGTCACAGTTGAGCCACATACCTCAACTGACGTAATTGCAGAGAATGTAGATCGTGTGGCATCTGCAATCGTCGAATTAGATGTACCTGGCGCAATCGTCGAGCAGCATTCTGAATCGGAAGCCGGAAACATCCGCACACTTTGCACGGACCGCACTGCAACCAGTTGGTATTTCGCGGACGGCTTTACCGCTTCGGACAGTAATGAGTTGTTGGTATTGACCAATCCATACGCAGACGCGGCAATCATTGATCTTTCATACTCAACTGTGGCTGGGCGCCAACGACCAAATGAATATCAGGGTTTTGTAATCCCACCAAAGTCAGTTCGCGTATTGGACGTTGCAAGTATCGGTGCACGCAATGAGCAAGTTGTTTCATTTGCGATCGAAGCTTCAACCGGCAGGATCATCGCTGGCAGAGTGCAGCGGTATCGCGGATCAGGCCGTCAAGGTTTGACCGTTTCACTGGGTGCGACCCGAACATCCGGCGACTGGTGGTTCGCGTTCGGTGATACATCTGCAAATACAGCCGAGCAACTCGTGGTCTACAACCCGGGGGAGAAGCCGGTGTCAGTAGAAGTAGCCGTGACGGGGTTCAAGCCAAAGTCGGCGATCGTTCAGCCATTCACAATTGAGGTCAATGCGGGGCGCTCTGCTGTGATCGATATGAACGGTGTGCCGGGCCTGCCCCCTGGTAATCACGGAATATCTGTAGTGACACTCGGTACCGGAGAAATTGTTGTCGAACGCGTCATCAATGTGATCGCTGTCAATGGTCAGATAGCGACCACAGTTTCTTCGCCGCTGCCGCAGGCATCGTTGTCACAGCAATGGGACATTGCAGAGGTGCGGCCAGGCGAGCAAATTGCCATCGTGAACGTGACCGGCACCCGCACACAATTCGCTGTTACAAGTTTTGGCCCCGCTGGGGAAGTGGCAATCACAGGTCTTGAGGCGATCGCGCTCGCTCCTGGTGCATGTGTCATCGTCACAATCCCAGATCCGGCACCGACTGGGCCAGTGAGAGTGTCGGCGGGTGTCAACGTGATTGTTGAGTACGTCTCATCTCGTGGCGCGGGCCGAATCGGATATTCAGTGGCACTTGCACAAACGGCGGGCGGCGAGTGAGTGCCACGCTGCAGATCATCATTGCAGTATCTGTAGTTGTTGCCGCCTTGGCGACCGCTGCGGTTCGTAATCGGCGACGTGTTGCTGCACCACCAACGCAACCGCGCGGCTTGTTACCATCACAGGTTGATCGGGCCGATTTCCCTCGCAGTGAATCACCATGGTGCGTAATCGTCTTTTCGTCAGCGTCGTGTCACACGTGTGCGGAGGTGGTGAAAAAAGCGGAAGTTCTGGCTTGCGATGAGGTCGCGGTGGTCAATGTCGAGTTCACGGCCAATCGTGATCTGCATCAGCGCTACTCAATAGATGCAGTTCCTGGAGTGATCATCGCTGATCACAACGGTGTGGTACGTGCCGCGTTCAGTGGTCCAGTTACGGCAACTGATTTGTGGGCCGCGGTGGCTGAATGCCGCAACCCCGGCAGCTCACCTGAGCCCGAGCTCGGTCGCTGATTCGCTGACGCCTGTTTCGCCGAGACCTTGTTGCACCAAGGTGTCAACTTTCAAACCGTCAATAGTTTCTTCTTCGAGGAGTGCTTGCGCAACTAGGTCTAGACCTTTGCGATGCTTAAGCAGAAGCACGCGGGCACGGTCTTCTTGTTCGCGCAAGATGCGAGAAACCTCTTGGTCAATCTTTTGTGCGGTTTCATCCGAGTATTCACGACCACTAGTCATCAAATCTTCACCCAAGAAAACCTGTTGCTGACCGTGCCATGCCATCGGACCGACTGCTTCGCTCATTCCCCATTCACGAACCATGCGACGGGCAATAACGGTTGCTTGCTCAAGGTCATTGGCCGCACCACTGTTCAAGTGACCAAAGATGATCATCTCGGCAACGCGTCCACCCATTGCTTTGCAAATCACATCGTCGAAGAATTCCTTTGAGTATGTGTGGCGCTCCTCGGGCAGGGTCCACGTGACGCCGAGAGCCATGCCACGGGGGAGAATGGTCACCTTGTGCAGCGGATCGCTGTTGGGTAGCACCGCTGCAAGCACGGCGTGTCCACCTTCGTGGTAGGCGGTGGCACGCTTTTCCTCGGCGCTCAACACCAGACTCTCTCGCCTCGCTCCCATGACCACGCGATCACGTGCGTTCTCGAAGTCAATGCGTTCTATCTCTTTGCTGCCGCGCCGAACTGCGAACAACGCAGACTCGTTAACCAGGTTTGCAAGGTCCGCACCGGACATTCCCGGTGTTGCTTTCGCCATGGTCTCAAGATCAACATCGCTGCCCATGCGCTTGTCACGCGAGTGCACTTTGATGATTGCGAGACGCTCTTCGTACTCGGGCAGAGGTACAACGATTTGGCGATCAAATCGGCCGGGGCGCAAAAGGGCGGGGTCGAGAATGTCGGGACGGTTTGTGGCCGCCATAATTACGATGCCGTCAGTTGCTTCAAACCCGTCCATTTCAGCGAGCATCTGGTTAAGAGTTTGCTCGCGTTCGTCGTGACCGCCACCGAGACCCGCTCCACGCTTGCGGCCAATTGAGTCAATTTCGTCGATGAAGATGATCGCTTTTCCGAGTTTGCGTGCTTGTTGGAACAGGTCACGCACGCGGCTTGCACCAACGCCAACGAACATTTCCATGAAATCGGAACCAGTTACGGAGAGGAAGCCAACTCCTGCTTCGCCTGCCACGGCACGCGCGAAGAGGGTTTTGCCGGTGCCGGGTGGACCCACCAGCAGAATTCCTTTGGGAACGCGTGCGCCAATTTCTTTGAAGCGTTCAGGCATGCGCAAGAAGTCGACAACCTCACGGATTTCTTGTTTCACGCCTTCGTATCCAGCGACATCAGCGAATGTGGTCGATGGTTTGTCGGCTTGATAGGCCTTCGCGCGTGAACGACCAATTGACATGATGCTCCCGGCTTGGCCCATTGCGCGCCGTTGCATGAACATGAAAAAGCCAACGATCAAAAAGAATGGGAGCAGGAGAGGAATGAGGCTCGTGAACCAGTTCGGCTGCGGGGTTGAGTAGTTGTAATCAACACCTTTTTGCTTAAGCAGTTCTTCGTCTGCGTCACTGAGACCATCAACGTTGCCAGTGGTGCTGAACTTCGTGCCGTCTTTGAATTCACCGCTGATTTTGTTTGAAGTGTTGTTGATGGTGATCTCGCGCACCTTGTCAGAACGAACCTGGGACAAGAACTCGGTGTAGGTGATCTTGGTGGCGTCTTCGGCCGGCCAAATTTGGGGCCCGACGAGCGCCAGCGCCAAAAGCCCGATGGCTAGCCAAACCACCCATTTGGGCATTGGCTTCTTGTTTGGGTCGGCTGGGTCTTGGCGTCCACGACGAAAATCGGGTCGGCGGCGACCATTGTTCATCGGGCTTTGCCGAGGTGGCGGCGGGGGAGGCGGCAATTCGCTCATAGCCCTAATGCTAGGTGTATCAAATCCGCATTAGACAATGCCGGAATAAGTACCGTTTTCATATGGCTCGTCACTGCTCGCGTACTGGTTGCACAGAGAACGCAACCGTCACATTGACCTTTCAGTACGCATCTTCGCTGGTGTGGCTGGACCAATTGTCGGGCTCACGTGAGCCTCATGCCTATGACTTGTGCGACCGTCATGCGAGTCGAATCACGCCTCCGACAGGCTGGCGCCTCGAGGATCGGCGTCGTCCGCTCACGGCTCTGACCTATGGCCGACTCGCGGGCTGAGCCCGTGAATACGCGTGGCGGCATCGCCCTTCCGACCCGCATTGTCGTATTCACCTGGATCGCGTCTTATTTTGCGGCTGCAATCATTTCCGTCGTTTTGTTGGGTCTTGTTGGGTACGGAGACGTTGAAATCGCTGACCAACCGTTTTGGTCAATCGCGCTGACATCACTGGCGCTCTGGCTGCCGATGCTGGTGGCCCTGAGTCTGATCTCAAACAAATACGGAAGCGGTCAGTTCGTGCGGGACTTTGCTTTGAGTTTTTCTCGTCGCGATCTAGTCGGGCTTCCCATCGGTGCGGCTTGCCAGTTACTGCTTGTACCGCTGGTCACGTGGCCCTTTACCAAGATTTGGCCCGATTCATTTTCGACCGAGAAGGTTGAACAACGCGCGAGAGACCTCTATGACACGGCAAATGGTTGGTGGATAATTGTCCTGATTTTCGTGGTCGCTGTCGGTGCGCCACTTGTTGAAGAACTCATGTACCGAGGATTTATCCAGCGCTCGATTACCGCTCAGATTGGTCAGATTCAAGCTCTAATTGCCACGGCTATTTGGTTTGCCGCTGTCCATTTGCAGATTGTCGAGTTTCCAGGCCTGTTCTGTTTTGCTTTGGTGCTCGGCTATTTGACGCTGAAGACGGGCACAATTGGCTCCTCTAT
>JBIIRE010000088.1:0-6751 GCA_044341655.1 Ilumatobacteraceae bacterium
GAGCCTTCTTGCTACCGACTCATACAAGGCGCGACACTTTCTAAAACGAACAATGCATTTCGGGCTCCGTTTCTTGTTCCTTATGCGTTACAACACCGCCGAAGCATTCATGGCTGGCACCGAAGAGTTCATGAAGGGCCCCAAGTACTGGTTGCAGATTGATCATCAAGAACGACTCCAATACGCCCGGCAATTCACAGGTGAGTCAGTTGCAGTGCTTGGGTCCGAATGGGATCGCTTCACATTGCCGCCACTGGAAACTCGGCGCGTGAGTACGGTCTCATCAGAACTGGAAAAAACAGCTGATCCGTTTTTGGTGCGTTTGAAAAACACTGTGCGTAAGTCTGGTCGGGCAAAAAAGTGGATGTACTTCGCTGCACTTGGGGGACATCTAATTCCAAAGTCAATCTCGAAACTCCCAACTCGTACGGTGGGGTCAGAGGACATGTTGCCTTGGGGAAACTTTTGCCGTGAAACAGTGGTGTACAGATGGCGTGCCACTGGTGAGGGATACGTAGTTGAGCGTGATCGCCAACGATTCTTCAAACTGTTCACGAGACTGTTGCGACTTTGCTTCGCGATCACTGTGAAGGCCCCGGCAGTGATCAAGGAATACCGAACCGCATATCCAGATCTCACTAGTGCCGAGTACTGGAATCGTCAATTCCAGAAGGAGAGCGTGTAGTGGCCCACATTGGAATCGCGGGTGCCGGATTCAGCGGTGCAGTAATCGCTCGTGAACTCGCAGAAGCTGGTCACGACATCAGTGTTGTAGATGCCCGTGACCATATTGGGGGGAACAGCCACACTCAGCGCAATGCAGACGGTGTGATGGTTCATGTCTACGGACCCCACATCTTTCATACGCAGCATCAAAATGTTTGGGACTATATAAATCGTTTCGGTGTGATGATGCCGTACAACCACCGTGTGAAAGCGTTGGCAAAAGGTAGTGCCTACTCACTTCCAGTGAACCTTCTCACTATCAATCAATTCTTCAACAAGACTTTTTCACCAGCCGAAGCCGAGGCGTTTGTACATTCAATCGCTGACACGACCATTACCACACCCATCACGTTTGAAGATCAGGCACTGCGTTTTGTCGGCCGTGATCTTTACGAAGCGTTTTTCAAGGGTTACACAAAGAAGCAATGGGGAGTTGATCCGACCGAGCTCCCAGCGAGCATCCTCGCCCGATTACCCGTCCGTTTCAATTACGAAGATTCGTATTTCAATCATCCGTATCAGGCGATTGCCCGCGATGGGTATACAGAGATAATTGCGGCGATTCTCGATCATCCCAGGATCAAAGTTGAGTTGGGCAAGAGCCTCAGTCGGGCAGATGCTGGGTCGTTTGACCATATGTTCTGGACTGGACCAATTGATTCTTATTTTGATTATGAGCATGGTCGACTCGGCTATCGAACGCTTGACTTTGAATCCGAAGTTCATGACGGCGACTACCAGGGTTGCCCAGTGCTCAATTACTGCGATGAAGATGTGCCTTTCACCCGGATCACCGAGCACAAGCACTTTGCACCTTGGGAATCTCACGATCGCACCGTGATCTATCGCGAGTTCAGCCGCCTTTGTGGCGAAAAAGACATTCCGTACTATCCGATCCGTCTTGTGAAAGAGAAGGAGCAATTGGGTCAGTACGTAGAGTTGGCACGTCGCGAGGCGAATGCCACGTTTGTGGGGCGTCTTGGTACCTATCGTTATTTGGATATGGACGTGACGATCTTCGAAGCCCTGAAGGTTGCAACTGGGGCTAAAGAGGCGCTTATGAACGGAGAATCTGTTCCAAGTTTTTTTGTTGATCCATTGGGGAGTTAATCCATCGTGGAGGTAATTGAGTTTGACCACGTGGTTAAGAAGTATCGGTCCTGGCACGAGCGCCATGATTCGCTCAAGTCGCGAATTCTGAACCGCAGTGAAGGTCGCTGGACTGAACGCACAGTTCTCAATGATGTGTCGTTTTCGGTAGCTGATGGTTCTTCTTTTGCAATCATCGGACGCAACGGTGCTGGCAAGAGTACGGCTTTAAAGCTGATATCACGAATACTGGTCCCTAATTCGGGCCGGGTGTCGGTTACGGGACGCGTTTCAGCGCTGCTGGAACTTGGTGCGGGGTTCCACCCCGATTTAACTGGTCGTGAAAACATATTTTTGAATGGTGCGGTACTTGGGCTTAGTCAGCGCACTCTGCGTGAGAGATTCGACGACATCGTCGAATTCTCCGGCCTCGAGGATTACATCGAAAATCAGGTGAAGACCTATTCATCTGGCATGTACGCCCGATTGGGATTCGCAGTGGCCGTGAATGTGGATCCAGACATTCTTCTATTGGACGAAGTATTGGCAGTGGGTGATTCCGCTTTTCGCCAGAAGTGCAGAGCGAAAATTGAGGAGATGCGCCTTGGTGGTCGCACAGTGGTAATCGTGAGTCACGACACCAGCACGGTAACCAATATCTGCGATCGTGCGGTTTGGATCGAAAAGGGGAAGGTACGCGCAGAAGGTACTGCGGCCGATGTGGTCACGAAATACCGTGCCGCGGCGGACCCCACCATTCGTTTGGATGACGATGGCTTTGTTCACTTTGGTAAAGGTGAGCAGTTGATTCAGTTCAAGCAGCTTCTCCTTGATGGCAGCGATGAAGCAATGAGAATTCCTATTGGTGGCACGCTCCGAGTGGCGCTTCAAGTTGCGCCGTCATCAGCGAAGACAATCGGTATCGATTTGGTTGATCCGAACGGCTACGTGGTGGGTCGTGATGAGTCGTCGGCGCGGTCAGGATCGGTTGAATTTGTTGTTGAAAATCTCACAGTGGTTCGTGGGCGCTACACCCTACGAGCCTGGGTGGCCGACGCCGATGGTGAGACCATTGATGGCATTGAGCTGCGCAGTTTTAATGTCGTTGCAGCTCAGGGAATGAAACGACCCACTCTTGATCTAAATGGTGAGTGGAAATGACCATGATTGCGGACCTTAAGAAGACTCTCGGCTCGCTTGAGTTGCTTTCCCATCTTTCGCTGCGCGAGCTTCGTACCCGCTATCGGCGCTCGCTACTTGGCTGGGGCTGGTCGTTGTTGAATCCGATCGCGCAAGTAACCGTTTACACGTTTGTCTTTTCAGTTGTTCTGAAAGTGACGCCGAAACCGGGAGACCCGAGTGGGAATCACTACTACGCGTTCTATTTGTTCTCCGCAATTCTTCCTTGGCATTTTCTTGGACATTCACTAAACAACGCAACCGGGGCAATGCGGGCATCTAGGCAGTTGATTACAAAGGTTTATTTCCCTCGTGAATTGCTTATCTTCTCAACAACAATCTCGATGTTGGTAACTCTCTTTGTTGAGTTATTCGTTCTACAAATTGCGCTCGCCAGTTTTGGATACCCCGGCTACAAGTATCTTCCAGTCGTAGTGATTTTGGTAGTGATTCAATACATGTTTGTTACCGGACTGAGTCTTTGGGTGAGTGCGAGCAGCGTGTACAACAGAGACGTTCAATACCTGACTTCAATTCTCATCACCATCTGGTTCTACATCACGCCGATCTTGTATTCGGTTGATCGCCTGCCCGAACGGGGAAAGATCTTTGGTATTTCATTCCCGCTGCGTACGGTAATGATGGCTAACCCGATGGCCCGATTCACCGAGGCTTACAGAGATTGTTTCTACCATGTGCGAATGCCGAGTTTTTCAAGCATTGGTTACCTCTTGGTGGTTTCACTGCTTGTCTTTTTCGGTGGTTATAGATACTTCTTGAAGAAGTCTCCTTGGTTTGCGGAGTACATCTGATTGCCGTGAATCTTTTGCAGCACATCCCCACGCTTCCGCGTGGTGGAGATTCGGCTCGTGAACTTTATGTGAGGTCAAGATCCGGGATTGAGAGTTACGACACTTACTTCGGAGCGTTTGCCGCCTCGTATTGGCGTTCATTGACCACAGTCCGGTCCGTAGTGCTTGAAGGCGCAATTCAAGGCAATGGGCAGATTGAGTTGGTTGCTCTACGCAACGGGAGCGAGCACATTCTGCAGAAGATCAATGCCGGCGACGGTCGTTTTTCTGCAGCACCCGTGGACATCGTGGCCGCCGATGCAGACGCTCTTTTTCTACGTCTCTCTGGATGCTCGTTGCTTGAAGCACAGTGGAGAACCCCTGATGTACCAACACGTGAGGTTCGAATTGAAGGTGTGATTACGACCTTTAATCGTCCTGAATACGTACAACGCAATCTTCACGCATTTAGTGAATTGACCCGCACTACATCAGAGATGGCCGATTCATTCCGGCTCTGTGTGGTTGATAATGCACGCAACCTAGCTATCGACTCAGAATTATCAGTGCCGATAAAGGTGATACCCAACCCGAATCTTGGCGGTGCTGGAGGCTTCACCCGGGGACTGATGGAAGTGCGTCGTGAGCACTGGGCCACCCATGTGTTGTTCATGGATGATGACATCACAATTGAGCCAGAATCACTGGTGCGCACCATTTCGTTTCTGCGTTACGCGAGTGACTCCATGACTTGTGTCCATGGCGCAATGATCAGCGAAGACCAGCCCTGGCTGTGTATTGAAGCAGGAGCGGACTATTTGTGGCGTTCGATCTATCCACCACGGCCGCTACACCATCTTGAAGATTTACGCGACCGCTCAATGGCGCTTGCCGAAAAGCTTGACCGCCCGTATGCATATTCCGCATGGTGGTACACCGCCTTTCCACTTTCGTTAACCGATGACAATCCGTTACCCGTGTTTATTCGTGGCGATGATGTTGCATGGGGTTTGATGCACACCCGGGGCCATATTCAGACCCTTCCTGGCATTGCAGTGTGGCATGCCGATTTTGATATCAAAAATGTTCCAGCAGCGGTCTATTACGAGATTCGCAACATCACGCTTGCGAGCCTGCTGACTGTGCCCAACTATCGGTGGTGGCATTTTTTGAAGAGATTCCTTGGTTATGCGTTCTTGAATCTGTATTCAATGCGCTATCTGAGCACTGAATACTTGTTGCGCGGTACCGACGACTTCTTCAAAGGACCCGACGCATGGATGCAGCTCGATCATGAGGCTTTGCATCGAGATCTCTACAGTCGCCATGAGGAGAAGTCGACCGAACTGCCGGCTGATTTAGCTGTGATCGAGATGGATTCGGCATCAGCCCAGGCAACCTCAATGCGTCACTTCGTATTCTCGCTATTGACATTTGGCGGCAATTTGATTCCCGCCAGAATGCGACTCAAATCGCCCACTGCGGTTCCGGTACAAAAGCGTGCGATTGGCGCTTCGATCCGCCATGATTTTGTGGTTCATCGGCACCCACGTCTGAATGTGGGATTCGTTTCTAAGCGTGATCAAAAGCGGTTTTGGGTCTTGCTTCTTAAGGTTGGCTTGGTAGCGATCAAGATTCCATTTCTCTATGGCCTGACCGCCAAGCGCTACCGTGCGGCTTATCCACGGATGACCAGTGATGCCGCTTGGGAGCGGTCGTTTACAAAGAGTTGATGCGCACTGCGACTTGCTCGCCTGAGAACGTGTAGGCGATGTAATCCCAGTCAAGGCGGTTTGCCGTTGCCCATTCGGTGAAGGCTTTGTGCTCATGGTGCTGCCAGCCGGGGTAGTTGAAGTACTCATCGAACAACAAGATTGCACCGGGCACAATTCTGCTCTTGCAAGTATCAAGCACGTACTTAGTTGAAGAGTAAAGGTCGGCATCTAGGTGCATGAACGCGATTGATTCAGAATGCTTGGCAAGGAAAGGCTCAAGGGTTTCTTGGAACAAGCCGATTTCAAGTTCGGCACCCTCAACGTGGGGGATTGATTCCTGGGCAAAGGTCCCGCGATCAAAACCGACCCGCCAAGAATCTGGGAGTCCTTGAAACGTGTCAAAGCCAAACACCTTGCCCTTTGGTGACGACTCGCAGATAGTGCGTAGAGATTTGCCCGAAGCAACACCAAATTCAAGATGCAGGCCAGATGGCGCCTGTGCCACCACGAATCGGATTGTGTCAAAACGATCTGCGAGCGCGCGTGCTCCGGCGAGGTTCGCGGTCATGAATTCGGCCGACTCTTGCGCCGCTGCGACGTCTGCAGCGAACCGCATGTTGCGCCGCATGCGGTTTTCAAGACCGGACATCTGGCGTGAGACGGCATTCACTTTGTCATCAAGAGCGATCAAAGTTTGCTCAATCTGATCGAGCCGTGCGGCAGTGTTGCGTTGTGCGTTAAGGATCATCTCTAGGCGTTGACGACTGGAAAATTTACGCAACATCGATGACCTCTTGTATTGGGATGTTTTTCAAATTGTAGTGACGCAGCGTCATGTTTTTTGGGACTAAGAGGTGAGGATTGACCAAACTCGGTTGTCAACAACGCCATCAACAATCAGCTTGCGTTTGGCCTCAAATGCTTTCACTGCGGCAGCAGTTTGGGGGCCAAAATTACAGTCAACTGTCAGATTCGGGGCAACACGCTCTTTAAGTTCGAGCTGCAGTCCACAGACGTTGAGCCAGTTATTGGCTGGTCGATTGATGTACATCGGCAAACCAGGAGCGAAATTTGTTGTAGCCGGTGTAAGTGGAATCTTGTTTTCTTGGCGCAGCAAATCCAACTGATTGCGAATGAACTGAGAGAACTTTGTACGCCCGGTTGATTTGAGGTGCACGCCATCATCATCAAACCACCGCGAATGTACGGTTCCACTGCTACGGGCGTTCCAGTCGAAGATAACCACTCGTG
>JBIIRE010000089.1:0-6684 GCA_044341655.1 Ilumatobacteraceae bacterium
GAAAAGAAAGAGTTTCCTCGGGAAAAGACCTGTGGTGACGGCCTTACACCAAGAGCGGTCAAGCAGCTAGCCGACATGGGTTTGGCTGAAGCCCTGACCCCCTATCACCGGTACTCAGGCCTTCGTGCCACAGCCCATGGCAAAGCCCTCGAACTCCAGTGGCCGTCGCACTCGATCTATCCGCAGCACGGGTACGTGGTTCGTCGCAGTGAGCTGGACCAGATCGTTGCCCGAAATGCGGAGTCCAAAGGTGCCACTTTGTTGACTGGTCACGAAGCCCTCGCTCCGATTCTGGACCGCGGGTTCCTGCGCGGTGCGGTGGTGAAGGACAAATCCGGCAACACCAAAGAGATCACCGCGCGTTATGTGGTTGTTGCAGATGGAGCCAACAGTCGATTTGGTCGCTCGCTTGGCACGATGCGCCGCAAAGAGTGGCCATATGGAACTGCGATTCGTACCTACTGGGAATCACCCCGTCACGACGAACCATGGATTGAATCCGCGCTCGACGTGAAAGACCGAAACGGGAACGCGATGCCTGGTTATGGCTGGATCTTCCCCGTTGGTGACGGCACGATCAATATCGGCGTTGGACTCCTGTCCACTTTCCGTGACTTCAAGAGCGTGAACACAACCCACTTACTTGATGCATATGCGCATCAAGTCGCGGACTCATGGGGAATTAATCCTGATGAACCAACACAGCGAGCCAAGAGTGGACGCATTCCGATGGGTGGCTCAGTTGGGCCAAAGAGTGGTCCAACTTTCCTTGTCATCGGTGATGCTGCGGGCAGTGTCAATCCATTTAATGGTGAAGGCATTGACTACGCATACGAAACGGGTCGCATTGCCGCCGAAGTTTTGAGCCAAGCAATCACCGAGAATGACCCAAATGCAATTTCTCTCTACACAAAGAGAATTGATGATGAGTTCGGCCAGTACTTCAAGGTTGCTCGCCTCTTCTCCCACATCATTGGTCGTCCACTTTTAATGCGTGAACTTTCGCGGGTAGGTATGCAAAGTCGCACGCTAATGGAATGGGTTTTGCGCATCATGGCGAACCTCTTGCGTGAAGATGAACTCGGTGTTGCAGAAGTTGCTTACAAGGCTGCAGTGCAGATCGCTCGCGCTGCTCCTAACGCGTAATTCAAGAAGTCACGCAGGTAACCGATTCGATTTCGTCGGTTTTGAAATTGAACGTTGAGATACTGCGTTTACCCGCGTAGCGATTGATGAAGTCACGCAGGTGACTCGTGGTCACACTGCAGTTCCTTATGGTGGGCGTTGCGAGACGGAACATCCATCCATTTGCCAAAACACCAGTGTCGCCGCCGTCTTGCATGTCGACCAATCCAGGCAGAGTCAATTTTGTATTCGCACCTGTTTTGTCGGCATCAACAATTGCAAACCAAATCACCGCGGGGCCGAGCATGTCTGCGAGTAAGACACACTTATTGGCCACCAATTCCTTGCAGGTCATCACACCAATTGTCCGTGGAGCGATGTTGGTAACCGTGTTGTCGTTCAATGTCAGAACGATGTTTTCACGTGTGCGTCCGTTTTCGATTTTCCAACCGGAGTCAATTCCAATTGCGGTGATCAGCGCACCTTTGTCCACGTGCCGCAGGTTTTCAGCTTCGATTGTGCCACTATCACCGTTGCTGTAAATCCAGATGAGGACAGCGCCTAAAACGGCGATGACCAGCGCCAGCACCAGAAATTTCAGTGTGATGACTTGGCGCATTCAGCAAACGCTATTTCGATCCGGCGCTCGAGTTCAGTCATCACGGCATCATCATGGCCTACACCGACAAATAGTGCTTCATATGCACCAGGAGCCAGTGCAACCCCAGCCTTTAATGCGGCGTGGAAGAGACGCGCGTACAAACGCTCGTCGGTTGTCTTGGCCTCATCGAAATTTGTCGGTGTGCGGTTTACGTCGCTGCTACCGAGATACATGCCGACAAGAGTGCCGACCACAGGGAACAGTGCGGGTATCCCATGATTCTCACTGGCGTTGCGTAGAATCGCGGCGAGCTTGCGTGCTCTTGCGCCGAGTTCCATATACACATCGTCAGTGAGGGCATTAAGTGCCGCGAGCCCGGCTGCAGTTGCGAGTGGATTACCAGCGAGTGTGCCGGCGTGAAACACCTTGCCAAGTGGTGAAAGATTTTCCATGATGTCGCGGCGACCACCGACGGCACCGATTGGGAGTCCACCACCGATCACTTTGCCAAAGCATGTGAGATCAGGACGCACGTCGAACTTTGCTTGTGCACCACCTGGGCCGAGGCGAAACCCAGAAATGACTTCGTCAAAAATCAGCAGTGCTCCAACTCGATCACATTGCGCACGCAAGCCCTCCAGAAATCCTGGGGCGGGAGCGACCACTCCCATGTTCGCTGCAACGGGCTCCACAATCACGGCTGCAACATCGTCGGTGAGTTCGGGCACCTTGTTGTAAGGCACGACCAGCGTGTTGGCCACGGCCTCTTCGGGGACGCCAGCGGTTCCAGGCAACCCAAGCGTTGCAACACCACTGCCACCAGCCGCCAATAGAGCATCGGTTGCTCCATGGAAGTTGCCGTTGAACGTAACAAGCCGTTTGCGACCAGTTGCCCCACGTGCGAGTCGAACCGCTGTGCTTGTGGCCTCGGTTCCTGAGTTCATGAGACGCACGCGTTCGCAACTTGGCACGCGTTCACTAATTGCTTCAGCAAGTTTCATTTCGCGTGGAGTGGGTGCCCCATACGAAGTGCCATCGGAGACCGCAGTAGTAATCGCACGAGTGATCTCTGGATGAGCATGACCAAGGATCACGGCACCGTATGACTGGACAAGATCAATGTATTCATTGCCTTCGATGTCATGTACGCGTGCACCCTCAGCTCGCGCCACAAGATACGGCGTTCCACCAACTGCTTTGAACGCACGGATCGAAGAATTCACCCCGCCAGGTATCACGCGTGTGCTGCGTTCAAAAGCGGTGGCATTGCCACCGAGTGCTGCACCCCGACATACAACTGGATCACAGCCAGCAGCTGGGCACGCGACTGGATCGCAGTATGGAATTCCGTCAGCCATTGCTATTGGTTGTTCTCTGCAAACCAGCGAGCGAAATACGAAAGAATGAAACTCGCTCCAGCACGCTTGATCGCGGTTAATTGTTCAATTGCAACCGCATCGTGATCTATCCAGCCGTTTGCAGCTGCAGCTTTGATCATCGCATACTCACCACTTACCTGATAAGCCGCAACCGGCACATCAACAGCAGCACGAACATCGGCGAGGATGTCAAGGTAGGACAGTGCAGGCTTCACCATCACCATGTCCGCACCTTCATCAACATCAGCCATTGCTTCACGCAGCGCCTCACGTGTATTGCGGTAATCCTGTTGGTATCCCTTGCGGTCTCCACCACCAGCAATTTGTACCTCAACGGCGTCACGGAAGGGACCGTACAAACCAGATGCATACTTCGCCGAGTAAGCCAGAATCGCAGTGTCAAGAAAGTTGTTGTAGTCAAGAGCGGACCGAATTGCACCGACTTGGCCGTCCATCATTCCACTTGGTGCAACTACGTGTGCACCGGCGCGTGCTTGTGCGACTGCTGCTTTGGTGTAGATCTCAATTGTTGCGTCGTTATCCACGTGTCCTTTGGCATCGAGAACACCGCAGTGACCGTGTGATGTGTATTCATCCACACAAAGGTCCGCCATTAGAACCATGTCGTCGCCAACACTTGCTCGTAACTCACTCAGGGCGCGTTGGACAATGCCATTCGGGTCAAAGGCGCCACTGCCCACTTCGTCTTTATGTTTCGGTATTCCGAAAAGGATTACCCCTGGCACACCCAGGTCACGTAACTGTCGAACTTCGTCCTTCAACGAACTCAAGGTGTGTTGCACTACTCCGGGCAAAGATTTAATCGGAACCGGAGCATCGCCTTCTTCGCGCACAAACAAAGGAGCAATGAAGTCCTTGGTCGATAGACGCGTATCGGCAACCAAGTCTCGAATCGCAGCAGTGCTGCGCAAACGACGTGGACGCGATTCAGGGAACATGCCTTCCAATGCTAGGTAATCGGGTTGCTCAGCGAACAGCCCGAAGCACAGCTGCGACTAATCCCTCTGTGTCTTGCGATTCAGCGGTGGCACGGACATCAAGACCGAGTCCTCGTGCAACAATTTCGGTTTTGGGTCCGATACAGACCACGCCAGGCATTCTTGGGCCAATGGGCAATGCTTGAGCAGCAGACCCCGACGCAAGAACAATCAAGTCGATGTTCCCAGCATTGTGTACTTCTTTGACGATTACCTGCGGATCACGCGAATGCACCGAATATGTGACCACATCAATCACCGACCAACCCTTGTCAGCAATCCCGGCGCTCACAGTGTCATCGGCAAGATCACTGCGACACACCAAAACTTTCCCACCATCAACTGTGGCGGTCGGAAAAGCTTCGACAAGCCCTTCAGCGTTCGTGACCTCGGCTACAAGGTCAGCGTGGCGACCAAGTGCTTCCTCGGTGGTTTTGCCCACCACTGCAACCTTGCAACTATCTGGAATGAAGTCTGCAACCGTGCGCGCACCGTTTGGTGATGTGGCCACAACCCAATCAAAAACAGTTCGTGCGAGTTCAATCTCAAGTGCTTGAGTATCGACACGAATTTCGAGTACGGGAATAACTACTGGCTCAATTCCGTGTTCGCCTAATGCGGCTGCAAGCGACTCGTTCTGTCCTGCGGCACGAGTGAGCAAAACTCTAGGCAACAGCAGTCCTTGCTTCGCGGGCAGCGGCACGTACGAGTTGCTCCTCATCGGCAGCACCTGTCAGATCAAATACCTTTTGGAAGTAGCGCTCGTTGCCATTTTCTGAAGCCATAAACACGTGCAGATCATTTTCGATCACATGTGCACCTATTGGCATTGAGCAACCCGCACCAAGTTCATCAAGGAAGATGCGTTCGAGTGTTACGTCGCGACGCGTCTGGGCATGATCCACAGCGGCCATCAATTCCATTAGCTGTGAATTGTGTGCCGAGCATTCGACCGCAACACAGCCCTGGCCAACCATCGGCACCATGGCACTGATGTCAAGAACTTCTGCCACGGCGTTGGTTTCTCCGAGTATCTCCAAGGCCGCCAAGGCCATAACTATTGAGCCGCCAGTAGGGACTTTTCCAAGGCGTGAACGAATGTTGCCCCTGAGTTCTACAAACTCAAGATCAGGACGCAACCTGCGCAGTTGCGCTTTGCGCCGAATCGACCCTGTTGCCACCGTGGCACCTTGTTCAAGTGCGTTCAGTGCGACACCGATGAGTGCATCACGCGGATCACGCCGACGCACAAAAGCGCAGATTGCTAGTTCAGGATGCGTGGCAGCGGGAAGGTCCTTGGCTGAATGCACAGCAAGATCAGCGCGGCCATCCAACACAGCGTTTTGCACTTCTTTTACGAATACACCCTGTCCGCCAATCTGGTGCAACGGAACATCCTGTTTCTGGTCACCTGTGGTGCTGACAATCACATATTCAATGGCGATATCGGACCAAGCCGAGCGAAGTGCGTCACCAACGGCCTCGGCCTGCGTGCGTGCCTGATCGCTCCCGCGGGTGGCGATGCGAATTGTGTTCATTGGACCTAGTGCAGGTCAAAGAGATCGCGCACAGCCGCAGCATTGCGCTCACCCTGTGGGGTGCCAGCGTCATCTTTCAAGTGCACCGAAATCGGATGAAGGAACTTGGCGATAATGCCCTTTGTAAGTGCATCAACTGCATCGGTCTGCTCCGCGGTAAGCCCAGACAACTTTGAGGAGTAGCGATCAAGTTCGCTGAGACGCAATTGGTCAGCGCGCTCGTACAACTCAGAAACCAATGGTGCGGCTTGGCGCGCGGTTAATTCGGATATGAATCGATCAACCTCGTCGTTGATTATGACCCTCACCATTTGCGCTTCAGCCTCACGCATTGCTATTCCGCGTGCAGCCCAATCACGGAGATGATCAAGGTTGCGAAGCATTACGCCGCGAACGGCTTCCACAGTTGAATCAACATCGCGTGGAACGGCAATGTCAACAATTAGCAGCGGTGCATGACCCCGCACTTCCTGCACGTTCTCGACAGTGTCGCGCTCGATGACCAGAGTGCCCGAGCCAGTGCAAGTAAGCACCACATCGGCATCGATCATCGCTTTGTCAAGATCTTTAAATGCGCGAACTGATGCGCCGATGCGTTCGGCAATTTCAACTGCACGCGCAGGGGTTCGATTGATGACGGTGATATCTCCCGCACCTGCATGCTGAAGTGCATTAGCCACACCTTCGCCCATTTCACCGGCACCAACCACAAGCACGCGCTGTCCCGTGAGTGTGCCCAGCAATTCACCAGCCATCTCCACCGCTGCATGAGAAACAGATGCCGTGTGCCTACTAATGCTGGTCTCGGTACGAGCTCGCTTCCCAACTTCAAGTGCATGACGGAAAAGAATGTTCAGGGTCGTACGCACGCCGCCCTCAACTCGCGCAAGATCCCAGGCTTGTTTTACTTGCCCAAGAATCTCGGTCTCGCCTAGTACTGCTGAATCAAGACCCGCAGACACTTCGAATAGATGGCTGATAGCAGCAGCATCGTGTTGGTTGTAGATGTATGCCTGAAGTTCATCGGTGCTGAGGCCACTCAA
>JBIIRE010000013.1:0-19441 GCA_044341655.1 Ilumatobacteraceae bacterium
AAAGTGTGGCAAAATACCCGAGTGGGCAGTGACGGGACGCGAATCATCAGCGTCACTTAATGCTTTGCGCACCCACGCATCAAGCACGCTTCGGGTCCACGTAGGGAGTTGTTGGTGCAATGGGTCCGGTTGGGTTGGCTGGTTGTGAGCGCACCAAAGAACGATTGACGGGTGATGGGCGAGTTGGTCCACCATCGCGCGGGCTTGGCGCACCGCTTGGCGCCGAACACTGCGCGCATACGCCCCATAGAGCGGCACGTCCTGCCACACGAGCATTCCAGCGGCATCGGTGGCATCGTAGAACTCCTGCCTCGCCACATGCGCTAGTGGTCGCACCAAATTCATTCCGAGTTCGCGCGCGAGTGTGACATCGTTAGCGATCATCTCAGGGCTGCAGTCAGCCATCCGCAGTGCAGTGGGCCCAACTGCGATACCACGTGTGTACAGGCGCTCACCATTAATTGTGAAGATCCAATTGTCGTGTGCCACTTGGCGCAGTCCTGTGCGGCGCGAAACTGAATCACTGGCAATACCGTCCACCTGCACTTCAACTGCGATATCGGTGAGAGCGGCTTCACCTAGTTGCCATGGCCACCAAAGACGCGGATTGTCAATGTCAATTGCCCAGTCGAGGGAGTTCGAGCCAGCGGCGAGTGTGTGTTCATCGGCACGGACCAGAACGCCGTCGACGAAAGTTCTTACCAACGCGCCACGTGAAGCAAGTGAGTCGAGCTCAGCATGAAGACGCACGTGCGCCCGTGACTCACTTGCGTCTCTGCACAACACACGAAGGTTTGCGATTCGAACTGGGCCCGTAGAGAAGAGTTCAACCCCGCGCCACAACCCGCCCATATTCCACAGCGGATCCAAGAAGTCGTTTTGGTCAAAGATGCCCGTGACATTGCGTTTTGATTTCTTGTCACTCGCACGTGGCGATGAAACTTCGACTGCGAGCACATGGTCAGTTGCGAGTCTGCAGAGATCGGTGACATCAAAGGAATGCTCGACGAAGTAACCCTCCGGGTCACCGAGGTAAGCGCCATCAAGCCACGCATCACCCTGGTAGTAAATGCCATCGAACTTGATCCAGCGACGCTCGCCACTCAGCGGTTCGGACGCATTGAAGTGGTGGCGATAGAGAACTGGGCCGTTGGAGTCGGCAAACTCAGGATGTGAACGCCAGTGACCCGGCACATCAATATTCGGCCAACCAGAATCGTTGACCTCAAGGCCAACGCCGGAGCGTCGCAGATGGTCGTCGGCAATTCGTGCCTTCCAGCGACCATTAAGTGTCATTCTCATGTCCTAAGAAGGGTACTAAGCCTGTAAGTTTCTCAAATGAGCGCACAGAGATTCATGGCCGGCGACGAAGCACCCGAGGTCCCGAGTGATCTCCCACGCACGCTTGGCGCGTTGCGCGCTAGCGGGTGGGTTTCACGGCCAGTTAAGGAGGAAATCCGTACTAATGCGGTTGTCCGGATTGCTGCTGGTGAACCCTTGTTCGCAGGTGTTCTTGGCTACGAGGACACAGTTATGCCGCAACTTGAGAATGCTCTCATCGCCGGCCACGACGTGGTGTTCCTTGGCGAGCGTGGCCAGGCCAAAACCAGGATGATTCGCTCCTTGGTGGGTCTGCTTGATGAGTGGATGCCGATCATCGCTGGCAGCGAGATCAACGACGATCCATACAATCCAGTTTCGCGGTATGCGTTGAACCAGATTGCGGAGCACGGAGAGAACACCGCGATCAATTGGGTGCATTGCACCAAGCGTTACGGCGAAAAACTCGCTACCCCAGATACCGCAATCGCTGACCTCATCGGGGAAGTGGATCCAATCAAAGTTGCCGAGGGTCGTTATCTCTCTGACGAACTCACGTTGCACTACGGGCTCGTACCGAGGACCAACCGAGGCATTTTTGCGATCAACGAACTTCCAGACCTCGCCGAACGCATTCAAGTTGGTCTACTGAATGTTCTTGAAGAACGCGATGTGCAAATCCGGGGTTACAAGATCCGATTGCCACTCGATGTGATTTTGATGGCTTCGGCCAACCCCGAGGACTACACAAATCGTGGTCGTCTGATCACTCCGCTTAAGGATCGTTTTGGCAGCCAGATCCGCACTCACTACCCACTTGAAGTTGCTACTGAGATTGGAATCATGCGACAAGAGGCCCGTGAGTTGTCAATTGGCAGTGTCAAGGTGCATATGCCTGAGTACATGGAAGAAGTGATCGCTACCTTCAGCCAGCTCGCACGCCAAAGCAGTCACGTAAACCAGCGCAGCGGCGTTTCTGTGCGTCTCTCAGTGAGTAACTATGAAGTTCTTGGCGCAAATGCAGTTCGTCGTGCATTGCGGTTAGGTGAAAACGAAGTCACGCCGCGAATCTGCGACCTCGATTCACTGGCGGCTTCAAGTAGCGGAAAGATCGAAGTTGAGTCGCTTGATGATCGTGGCGGTGACTCTGTGCTCGAGCAGATTGTGCGAGCTGCGTGTCTTCAAGTTTTTAAATTGCGGGTGGATCAGACCACCCTGCCCGAAGTGGTAGCTGCGTTCGAAGAAGGCACGATTGCCCACACTGGCGAGGAAGTTTCATCTGCGGAACTGGCAAAACTGGTTGAGCAAGTTCCTGCTTTGCGTACTGCCGTCACCAATCTCACAGCTGGAGTTGAGTCCCCTTCAGCTGTCGCGGCAGCCGTGGAGTTCATCCTTGAAGGTCTTCATCTTTCTAAGCGTCTGAACAAGGATGCGCTTGGAACGAATGCGACTTATCGGGGCAAGGCGCGACCCGCCACCTGAATCTCAGAGTGCAAACGGCGTGCGAGTCCAAAGCTCGCCAGTGTCGTTTCGTGACACCGAATGCGGGTCGCCGCTGAGAGCCACAACCTGAATCGGCTCTGGGAACCCGCGGAGATCTAACTCCGAATGTGGCTGCGCAGAGACCCCGCCTGGAAGGTCAACGGCCTGTTCTGCGGGGAGTAGGACTTCATCGCGACCCGCTGCATCACATATGCGCGCGGCCAGATTGACTGTGGTGCCGATGTAGTCGTCGCCCTCGAATAGAAGGGCATAGCCAGTGGAGATACCAGCGCGCATGCTGAGCGGCTCACAGGCTGCTGTGGCGCGGCGCTGGAGCTCAAGGGAAAAGACCACGGCGTCGTTGTGGTCCATGGCCACCACCATGCAGCCATCGCCGAGCCATTTGGCGATTCTGACCCCACGATCGCTGGCCACCTCGCGCGCAACCGCCCGAAACGCTGAAAGGACATCGCCTGCTGCAAGGTCGCCTTTCTCTTCTGCGTATCTGGTGAAACCCGAAAGGTCGACGAAAACGAATGTTCTGGGGACGCGCATGTCCCCTTAAGGCTACGGCAGTAGCGTGCGGGTATGGGCAACCGATTCACATATTCCCGCTGGGATGGAACCCAAAAGGGCTTCGATGTGGACGCCGACTCGCTATTTGAGCAGATCAACGATGACCTGATCTATCACGGCGACGTTAATGCCGCTCTGCGCCGGCTTATGAACCAAGGATTCCGCGACCGCAATGGTGACCAGGTCAAGGGACTCCAGGAGATGTTGAAGAAACTCCGCGAGCAGCGCAAGGAGAAACTTGATCGTTTTGATCTCGGTGGGATCTACAACGAGATTGCGGAAGAGTTAAACGACATCGTTGATGAAGAACGTTTGGGAATCGAACAGGCGTTGCGCGATGCAAACAACTCTGACGATCCACGTCGACGTGACAATGCCGAAGCAGCCGCGATGGATCGAAACTTCCGCCTCGACACCTTGCCCGATGATCTCGCAGGCAAAGTACGTGAACTGCAGTCCTATGACTTCGCATCAAAAGATGCTCAACAGCGGTTCGACAATCTGATGGATCGGCTCCGTGAGCAGTTGATGAAGCAGACCTTCGAGAATGTCTCAGAATCAATGCGCAACATGACCCCTGAAGACATGCAGCGGATGAAAGAGATGATGGCTGCTCTCAACGAGATGATTGAAAAGCGCAATCGCGGTGAGGATCCCGGCTTTGAAGAGTTCATGGAGAAGTACGGAGATTTTTTCCCGGACAATCCTCAGTCACTTGATGAACTACTCGAAAATCTTGCACAACAAATGGCTGCTGCACAGCAGGTGTTCAATTCGATGACCCCTGAACAACGTGATCAGTTGCGTCAGCTTTCCGAACAACTTCTTGGAGATATGGATCTCGCCAACGAGATGCAGCAACTCTCACAAAACATGCAAGCGATGTTTCCCCAGATGGGCTGGGAGCAGGGTCGTGACTTCAACGGTTCTGAACCAGCGAACTTTGAGCAGGCCATGGATGCGATGAAAGAGATCTCTGATCTCGATGCGATGGAGCAAATGATGCGCCAAGCAAGCACCCCGTCGCAACTAGACGAGGTGGATCTTGACCGTGTTCGCGATTTGCTTGGCGACGATGCTGCAGCGTCACTTGAGCGCCTGGCACAGCTCACCAAAACCCTGAAGGAACAGGGTTTAATCGAGCAGCGAGATGGGCGCCTCGAACTAACCCCTAAAGGCATGCGCCGAATCGGTGCGGATGCATTGCGGGATTTATTCGCAAAATTACAAAAGGACAAAGCGGGCCAGCATCAGATGGAGCGCAATGGATCGGGTCACGATCGCAATTTTGAGACCAAGCAATACGAATATGGCGATCCATTCCGAATTGATCTTCAGCGCACGATCATGAACGCTTTGCGACGCGAGACCGGCACTCCGGTTCGACTCCAGCAGGATGATTTCGAGATTGAACGCACGGAGCATTTAACGCAAACCTCCACCGTGCTACTTCTCGATCTTTCAATGTCAATGGAATTGAATGATCGATTGTTGCCAGCAAAGAAGGTGGCGATTGCACTGCAGTCGTTGATTACATCTCAGTTTCCGCGGGATTACTTGGGCATTATCGGCTTTAGTTACACCGCGTATCCACTCAAACCAGACGAACTCATCGCTGCAAAATGTGATTACTACCAGGGCACCAACATGCATCACGCTCTGACCATGGCGCGCAAGCTCCTCGCCCGCGAGACGGGCACGAAGCAAATCATCATGGTCACCGACGGTGAACCCACTGCACACGTGATGGATAACGCTGGGATCTATTTCAATTGGCCACCAGTGCCAGCCACCCTCGAAGCAACGATGAAGGAAGTGCTGCGCTGCACCAAAGAGGGAATCACGATCAACACATTCATGATCGATGCCGACCATGGTCTCATCCGGTTCGTCGAACAGCTCACACGGGTTAACCGCGGCCGCGCATTTTTCACCGATTCAGCGAACCTTGGTGACTACGTCTTGGTCGATTTTCTCGAGGGGCGTCGCCAAACAAGTTCGCGTCGGAGGGCCAGTTAGGCCGATTTTTAAAGGGTATTCGCTACCCATTTGTCCCGATTACCGCCAATTTTTGACCCAAATCCCCATGAAACAAGGGTTTTTCTTTGGGAATTTCGACATTTCAGCAAGTTCCACCTTGCACAATTCGTACAAACTTTGGCAGAATGACATCGCTGTAATTACAGCGGTGTCACCGCACCAGGTGGGGGGTCCTAGCAATCGGGCTGGACGCTGGCTGGTGGATGGCGCATTGGAGGTCAAAGTGGAGCAGTCAGAGAGCGGTTCAGAGTTAGGTTTCGAAACCCTCAGCCCAGATCGGGGCTGGCAAGACGAAGCCAACTGCCTAGGTGTAGACCCGGATCTTTTCTTTCCTGAGAGAGGCGCGTCAACGCGCGAGGCCAAGGAAGTATGCCGTGGATGTGTGGTTCGCGGGCAGTGCCTCGAATACGCACTCGTCAACGGTGAGAAGTTCGGAATTTGGGGCGGGCTTTCAGAGCGTGAAAGGCGACGCCTGCGTCGTCAACGCGCGATGTCGGGTCGCCGAAGCGCTACCGCCTGAGTTTCAGTTATCGGTGAGCCTGCGATTGCGGGCTGCTAATTGCCATTCAATCGTTTTTTCAGCGGTTAAGTCGAGAACATTCCAGCGATTCTTCGGTATTTGCTGCAACACATTCGCTGGTATGAGCCCCACTAATTCGCATTGATCGATCTGTGTCATTGCACTGATCATGTCGAAAACTTCCGCTGGCCCAACTTGTGCAGGTGCGATCAAGTTCATGCTGACCTGTGCTCCTGCACTGATCTCCATTCCGAGTGCACGCACATGCTGTGAGCGCAGTTTGCCGGCAATCTCGCGTGCCGTCTTGATCCCAGAATCGGCCAAAATCACGTTGTAGGCGACCAATATCTCGCGGGCACCTACACAGATTGCCCCGGCGGTTGGATGTGGGGTGGGCGGCCCGACATCAGGCTGAAGACGGGTGAAGGCATCCTTGCGCAGCTGCGGCAGTGAGCGCCCTGTTCCATAGAGAAAGCAAGGGACGCCAAATTCGGTGGCGACAAACTCGGCGAACTCGTCTCGCGCAGCAACCGCATCGGAAAAGTTAGAGCCATCCAGGGGGACAAAGGGCACAACATCAACAACACCAAGGCGTGGATGCACGCCAGCGTGGTCGTTGATGTCCAGTGCGGTAATCGCACCTCGCGCGATATCTCGCGGGGCGGTGGCGCCGACAGTTGTAATCACGCTGCGGTTGTGATCGGGATCCGAATGGACATCAAGGAGGTCGGGACCAGCCAGCATGGCAATTGCGGCCACCACCTCAAGGGCGCGCCCCTCACTGATGTTCACAACGCACTCCAGCACATCTATTGCCTAGCGCACCCCGCCTGCCAAAACCACCAATCAAGGTGGTACGGTCAAATCATGATTTCATTCCTAGACGGACCAGAGCTCATCATCGTGGCGGTCGTAGTGCTTGTGCTTTTCGGTGGTGCTCAACTCCCGAAGCTGGCCCGCAACATCGGACAAGCGCAGAAGGAATTCAAAAAAGGTCTCGCCGATGGCGCAGCCGAAGGTTCCGAAACCGACAAGAAGTAGTCAGCTGAATTAATTGATTTGATCAGCGCGCTGCACGGCGTCGCTTGGCGATACGGCGTCGCTCGCGTTCGCTACAGCCGCCCCAGACACCGTGATCAATCTTCTCTGTGATTGCGTACTCAAGACACTGGTTGGTCACTTCGCATCCGGCGCATATACGGCGGGCGTGATCAACACCGACCCCGTCGCTGGGGAAGAACATTGCAGGCGGAAAATTCCGGCAGTTCCCCTTGGCCATCCAACTCGTGTCTGCATCCAAACCCGTGGGGATGGATTCGACTGATTGGTCTTCTCTGATTACAGCTAATGACTTACGCATTTGGCTCCTTCCATGTTGCCAACCAATTCCGAGTGAATTGCTAAGCAGCGTGTTTGTTGCCTCTTGTGCGGGACTTGGCTCCCGTTGCCAGATAGTCAAGCACGGGTCGGCCAAGTTGGGGGTCAGATTTCGTCTAAGAATTGGCTAAGAAATTGGAAATGGCCTGAAAACAGTACAAAAAGGGGCCGATGGACCGTTTTTTGGACCCTTCGCTAGTATTGGAACTTCCACTAGGAGGAAAAATGTCGGAAGTCACCACTACAGAGGCACCGCGCGCCCACGCCCGGATCGTGTATCTCGGCCCCGTCTCGCCCCATTGGGAGGTCTATGGGGACTACGGCGACGAGAACCTGGTTGATGAATTCCGTACCCGCGTGCTCGCACGACTTGTGCTCCTTACCCGCGATGACCCGCAGTTCCGTCGCAACAGCGAGCGCATTGCTCGCGATGCAGAGCGCGAACGCATCACGATTGAGTGGGATCTCGGTCGACCAGAAGAGCAATAGTTCTAATGATCTGTAGTTGACGCGCAGTCAAACTGCAGATGAACATTCGATGTTCCGCTCGCCCTTTAAACGCTCGAAAGTTATCTTCGGGGGCATCAGCGACAGATTTCTTAATCGTGAGCTCTCTTGGCTCGACTTCAATGAACGTGTCCTCACACTGGCAGAGGATCCAGTCTTGCCATTGCTCGAGCGCACGAAATTTGCGTCGATTTTTTCTTCCAACCTTGATGAGTTCTACCAAGTACGCATAGCGGCACTTATCGAACAGATCGAGGCGGGGATTACGGCTCCAACCACGGATGGGCGCACCCCGAAAGCACAATTGTCTGAGATCTACAAGCGGATCCATTCACTATTGCGGCGACACGAAGATTTAGTAGCCGATGTTCTGCTACCCGCACTTTCTTCCGAGGGAATAAGGATTTTTCGGTGGGAGCAACTCACATCTGATCAGCGGGATGCTTTGACCCGCCATTTTGACGACAACATTTTCCCGGTGCTTACCCCACTGGCAGTAGATCCTGCGCACCCTTTTCCCTACATCTCAAATCTTGCGCTCAGCATTGGTGCGCTCGTGGTGGACCCAAAGTCTGGCGAGCAGAAGTTTTCTCGAGTCAAAGTTCCGAACCGGCTGGAGCGATTGATCCGTGTTGAAGGTGACTCTTTTGTGCCCATCGAAGAAGTAATCGGCGCACATCTGAACAGCCTCTACCGCGGAATGTCAATCAAGTCCTGGTTCACGTTCCGTGTGACTCGCAATGCGGACCTCGACCTCGAAGAGGAAGAAGCCGAAGACTTGCTGGCGGCCGTTGAGATGGAGTTGCGGCGTCGACGATTTGGTCAAGCAATTCGCTTGGAGATCCAAGACCAGGTGCCTGCCGAGGCTCTAGAACTTCTCAAAGAGGAGCTCGAACTTCGTGACGAAAACATCACGAAGCACTCGTTGCCATTGGATCTAACGATGCTTAGCTCTTTGCTTGGCGTAAACCGCCCTGATTTGAAGGATCCAAGCTGGCCACCAGTTATAGCGGGCCGTTTGAGCAGTGCCGATGAAACCGATTCAAGTTTCTTTTCCGTGATCCGTGACCGCGACATTTTGGTTCACCACCCATATGAATCTTTCGTTTCAAGTACTGAAGAATTCATCGCTCAAGCGGCAGACGATCCAAAAGTGTTGTCGATCAAAATGACTCTCTATCGCACCTCGGTAGAGAGTCCGATCGCGCGGAGTTTGATTCGTGCCGCGGAACGAGGCGTGCAGGTCGTTGTTCTCGTTGAGCTGAAGGCTCGATTTGATGAAGCAACAAACGTTGGTTGGGCAAAGGAATTTGAACGCGCAGGTGTGCACGTTGTGTACGGGCTTGTCGGATTGAAGACACATAGCAAATGTGTATTGGTGGTACGTGCCGAGGATGAAGGCACACGCAGATATGTTCACATCGGAACAGGCAATTACAACTCAAAGACGGCGCGCTTGTACGAAGACATCGGTTATTTCTCATGTGACCCTGTTATTGGTACCGATGTAGCTCAGCTTTTTAATCATCTGACTGGTTTCAGCCGTGGTGAGTATTACGAAAAGTTGTTGGTGGCTCCAGAACACCTAAGAGAGCAGATGTTGGAGTTGATCGCCAATGAGACTGACTATGGCCCTGCTGGTGGAATCGTGATGAAGATCAATGCGCTGGCGGATCAAAAGATCGTTGAAGCTCTGTACGAGGCAAGCAACGCGGGAGTCAAAGTTGATCTCGTCGTGCGCGGAATCTGCTGCTTGATCCCTGGGGTGCCCGGGATGAGTGAAAACATCCGAGTGCGTTCCATCCTTGGTCGCTATTTGGAGCACTCGCGAATGTATCGCTTTGCGAACGGGCGCGCCCCGGGGGATCCTGAGTATTTGATTGGCTCGGCTGACATGATGCCCAGAAACCTCGACCTGCGCGTGGAAGTTCTGGCTCCAGTGGAGCACCCGAAACACCGGGCGTGGCTAGAAAAGGTTTTTGCCACGTTGTTGCGGCCAGACGTGAATCGATTTGATCTTGGTGCCGATGCCACTTGGCGCCGGGAAACCCATGCGGGACAAGGACTCGATGCCCAACAGTTGATCCACGAGTGGGTTTCTGAAGTGCAGGTACGTAAGTCCCGTTCATCTTGAGTACAACTGTTTCGTTGTAGTTAACCTTCTGTTCACCTAAAAGGAAATGAAGGTTAACAACGGCTATCTAAGTTCTTTATTGGCTCCTCTATGGAGCAACGGAAAGCAATTTCTCAAAGGAGACCGTAAATGACCCGAAAGTTCCCCCTTGGCCGCAAAGCTACCCTCGGCTTGGCCCTAGCAACAGTTGCAATGCTTGGTGCATGCAGCTCAGATGATTCTTCAGATGGTGGCTCTGATCTTTCAGGCAGCATCTTGATTGATGGTTCAAGCACAGTGGCACCTTTGCTCACTCTTGCTGCTGAAGATTTCCAGATTGAAAACAGTGGTGTACGTGTAACGGTTGGAACTTCGGGTACCGGCGGCGGCTTTGAGAAGTTCTGTGCCGGTGAGACCGATATTTCAAATGCATCGCGACCAATCAAAGATGAAGAAATTCAACTGTGCGCCGACGCTGGAGTGGAGTACTTCGAGATGATCGTTGCCAACGACGCACTCACAGTTGTGGTGAACAACGAGAATGACTGGGCCTCGTGTCTCACTGTTGAACAGTTGAACAAGATGTGGGCTCCCGAAGCTGAAGGAACTGTTGACAATTGGAATGAGGTAGATCCTTCATTCCCAGATCAGGCGCTCTCGCTCTTTGGCGCAGGTACTGACTCTGGCACCTTTGACTACTTCACAAAGGAGATCAATGGTGAAGAGGGTGCCAGCCGCACCGACTACAGCCCGAGTGAAGATGACAACGTAACTATCACCGGCGTCGAAGGTGACAAGGGCGCGCTTGGCTACTTCGGCTACTCCTATTACGAGGAAAATGCTGAGAAGCTGACTGCAGTTGAAATTGACGGTGGCGAAGGCTGTGTGGCTCCCTCGGCCGAGGCAGTTCAGGATGGCAGCTACACACCATTGGCTCGTCCGTTGTACATCTACATCGCCAAAGAGGCCGCAGCGCGCGCAGAAGTGAAAGCATTCGCCCGCTACTTCTACGACAACCAGGACTCGATCACCGAAGAGGCACTCTTCGTAGCTCTAGATGATGAGCAGAAGGAAGTAGAAGAAGAGAACCTCGCCGCTATTGAGGGTGCTTAGTCTCTAACTCGTGAGTAATTCAATACACAACGTTGGCGTCGTGCCTGTGAGCCTGCAACCCGCAGGCCGCGCACGGCGCCAACTGCGTATAGAGCGGATTGCAAAGGCGCTTTTGGGGACTGCGGCAGCGCTAACGGTCTTGATCTCGGTGTTGATCGTTCTGGCGTTGTTTCGTCCAGCGATCAATTTCTTTCAAGATGTGAGCTTCAAGGACTTCATCGGTGGCATTGACTGGAAGCCACTATTCAAACCGCCTCGTTATGGAGTGTGGTCAATAGTCACCGGCACACTTTGGGTGGCAACCATCGCATTACTTGTGTCAGTTCCACTTGGGCTTGGTGCTGCTTTTTACCTCAGTGAATACGCAGGTGAGCGCACTCGTTCGATAATCAAACCAATTCTTGAAATTCTGGCGGGCATTCCCACAGTTGTCTTTGGTTTCTTCGCACTTAATTTCATCAATCCAAATTTGGTGCAGAAGCTCTGGCCAGTTGGTGATGTCGGCACATACAGCGTGCTAGCTGCGGGGCTCGTCACTGGAATCATGATTCTTCCAACAGTGGCATCACTCTCAGAAGATGCAATGACAGCAGTACCGCAAGCGTTACGTCAGGGGGCTTTTGCCCTCGGCAGTAATCGGCGCGAAGTTTCGACGTCCGTAGTGTTTCCCGCCGCGCTCTCTGGCATTGTGGCAGCAATCGTGTTGGCAACTGCTCGTGCTATTGGTGAAACCACGATTGCTGTACTCGCCGCTGGTAGTCGTGCTCAATTAACGGGCAATCCAGGTGAAGAAGCACAAACGATGGCCGGATTCATTGGATTTGCTGGCATTGGTGATCAAGCGACTGGAAGCATTGGCTATCAATCAATCTTTGCTGTTGGCGCAATGCTGTTCGTTGTGACGATGCTGCTCAATATTGCGAGCATTCGCATTGTGCGGCGGTTCCGTGAGGTGTACGAATGACCGTTGATTTTTCGCTGAAGGCTCGTAAGTCCACCGAGCGCACAGTTAAGGACTGGATTTTCCGAATGTTTCTAGCCGCCGGCATCGGCATCGCACTCGGAGCACTTGTGACATTGCTATTGAACATCATCGTTCAGGGTCACAGCCGTTTCAATATGGACCTGATCAACAACATGCCATCAGCGCGCCCATTGCGTGCTGGCATTCAGTCAGCAATCTTTGGTTCGCTTTGGGTTGTAGGTATCACTGCATTAGTCAGCTTGCCATTGGGGGTGGCCGCCGCGGTTTACCTCGAGGAGTTCGCCCGCAAAGAGCGCTGGTACAACCGTCTAATTGAACTCAACGTACAAAACCTTGCTGCAGTTCCCTCTGTGGTTTTTGGCATTTTGGGTCTTGCGTTCATCAAGCGTGGTGCATTGAGCTTTGGCTCAACAGTGTTGACCGCTTCGTTAGTACTGGCGATGTTGGTGCTGCCGACTGTTGTCATTGTGTCGCGTGAAGCAATACGTGCGGTGCCGGACTCGCTGCGCCAGGGGAGCCTTGCGCTGGGCGCCACCCAATGGCAGACAGTTAGCAAGCAGGTTCTGCCCAATGCGTTTCCAGGAATTCTTACAGGAAGCATTCTTTCGGTGTCACGCGCACTTGGTGAATCTGCACCATTGCTGATGCTCGGCGCACTCACATTCATAACGTTTAATCCAGATGGTTTGGATAGTCAGTACACGGTGTTGCCGATCCAGATTTTCTCCTACATCAGCAATGCCAAGAGTGATTTTGAACCCCTTGCGGCGGCATCCATCATGGTGTTGTTGATAATGCTCTTAGTCCTTAACTCAGCGGCGATATTGCTGCGCAACAAATTTCAGAAGCGGTGGTAGTGATGGCAGAAATTCAGCAATCGACAGATGCATCCCAACCCGACTCGGTGGTGCTGTCATCACATCAATTGAGCGTTTATTACGGCGAGTTCTGCGCAGTTCGTGATGTTGACCTGGAAGTGCGGCGTGGAGAGATAACTGCATTCATCGGGCCGTCTGGATGTGGAAAGTCAACCGTGTTGCGTTGCTTTAATCGCATGAATGATCTAATTCCTGGAGCACGAGTCGAGGGACGCGTTGACTATCACGGCATCGATCTCTATGGCGCCGATGCCGATGCGGGAGAGGTTCGCCGTCGTATTGGAATGGTCTTTCAAAAACCCAACCCGTTCCCAAAGAGCATCTATGACAACGTGGCTTACGGTGCACGAGTAACTGGGATCAAGAAGCATTCAGAGCTTGATGCGATTGTTGAGAAATCACTTCGTGGTGCGGCCCTGTGGGATGAAGTCAAGGATCGACTGAAGACCTCGGCAATGGGTTTGTCCGGTGGGCAGCAACAGCGTTTGTGCATTGCGCGATCAATCGCAATTGAGCCAGAGGTGTTGTTGATGGATGAACCATGCTCGGCATTGGATCCGATTGCGACCGCGCGAATCGAGGATTTGATGGACGAGATCAAGCAGGACTACACGATTGTGATCGTCACACACAACATGCAGCAGGCCGCTCGTGTTAGTGACAGAACCGCATTTTTCACAACTGAGGTCAATTCAGAAAGCGATCGTCGCACCGGTGTATTGGTTGAATTTGATCGAACCCAGAAAATGTTCTCGACACCCGTCGACGAAAGAACCGAAGCATACGTAACAGGAAGGTTCGGCTGATGGCAGAACTACGCAAAGGCTTTCACCACGAGTTGGATGAGGTCAAACAAGAAGTGCTGAGGCTTGCAGCCTCCACCATAGAGTCAATTGCTCGGGCAACAAACGTGATCCTGAGCGGCGACCTTGAAGGTGCTGACTACCTGATTCAGTTTGATGATGAAATTGATGCGAGATCAGTTGATCTTGAGGATCGCTGCTACCAGATACTCGCGCTGCAAGCACCAGTGGCAGGAGATTTACGCCAAGTTGTGGCACTTGTGAAAATGGTCGCCGAGATCGAACGATCTTCGGACCTAACCGTGAACATCTGCAAAGCAGCACGACGCATCTATGGTCACGAACTCGATCCGAAACTGCGAGGGATCATCGCCAAGATGGGCGATCAAGCGCAGCAACTATTCGCCGCAGCCATTGAAGCCTTTGAAACGGGCGATGTGGCCAAGGCGGCTGCCTTAGACGACATGGACTCTTATTTGGATGGGCTGCAACGCCAATTTGTCCAGGCGATCCTGGAGTCGCATTCTGCGGGCCACATCGAACTCCAGGTAGCGATTCAACTCGCGGTTGTTGCTCGGTTCTATGAGCGTATTGGTGATCACGCTGTGAATATGGCAGAGCGTGTGTTGTACATGATCACTGGCTGGTTGCCTGAACACAAGGGTGCTGCACGGTTCAAAGAACGCACCGGTGAAATTCCACGACCACCTGAGGTTGACTAGCCAGCATGCAGTTCGTTCTTGGCGCTCTAGTTGGGGTTGCAGTTGCTGTGGCTGTGATTCGATTCATCAACGGCAGTAACGAGTTGCAAGATGATGCAGCCAAGCCGGAGCCCGAGGTTTTCAACGCCGACTCAAAAGAGACAGAACTCTTGGAAGTGATTGAAAACCTTCCGATAGGCGTTTACTTGAAGCGCGCAGATGGTTCGGTGTGGATGAGCGATGCTTTTCGTGACGTAGTCGAAACGAAGCACGGCCAAGTCTTGGTGGAAGAGGTAGTGGATCGCCTACTGACAGGTATCAGTGTCAGCGAATCACGGGCAGAGAGAATCTCACTCGTCGGGCCACCACCACGGCACATCATGGTTGTAGCACGCGGACTCCCAAATGAGGTCGGTGTTGCAGCTATCGAAAATGTCTCGGAGCAGGTGCGATTGGATTCGGTTCGTACTGACTTCGTCGCCAATATCAGCCATGAATTGAAGACCCCAATTGGAGCGGTATCACTTCTTGCTGAGACCCTTGCCGATGAAGACGACCTTGCAACGGTGAGTCGCCTTGCCGGCAAGATCGTTGCCGAAACAACTCGACTTTCGTCGACGATTGACGACCTGATGGAGTTATCTCGGATCGAGCTTGGTGGCAGTGCAGTGAAAGACCCAGTGAGTCTGCGCAGTGTTGCAGAGCAAGCACTTGCACGCGTGAGTGGATCAGCAGAGCAATGCGGTGTGAGCGTTGTTATCTCGGGCAAGCAGGTTATTGACGTGTGCGGTGATATTCGTCAACTTGTATCGGCAACTTCCAATTTGCTGGATAACGCGATCAAGTACAGCGATGAGGGAAGCCACGTAGAGATCACTCTTGACAGTGATGCGACCCACGGGATTCTCTGCGTGGTGGACCATGGTGTTGGCATTCCCGCGAACGACCAAAGCCGCATCTTTGAACGCTTCTACCGTGTTGATCGTGCACGAAGTCGCAATACCGGTGGTACTGGTCTTGGTCTGGCGATTGTCAACCATGTGGTTACAAACCATGGGGGCACCGTAAGTGTGAAGTCCGTTGAAGGTGAGGGATCCACCTTTTGTTTGATGATTCCCTTAATCTCCAATATTTCGCCAACCAAGGAAGGAACGCGATGAGTACCCCCACCGTTCTGATAGTCGAGGATGAAGAATCATTTATCGAGGCCCTGCAAATTGGGTTGCGCCGTGAGGGATTTCGAGTGGAGGTCGCACGCGATGGCGCCGAAGCACTCGAGCAGTTCGATCTGGTGCGACCCGATCTAGTGCTGTTGGATGTGATGCTGCCCAAGGTGTCGGGTATCGATGTGTGCAGGCAACTTCGCAAACGTACCCAGACCCCGATCATTATGGTCACCGCAAAGGGCGCGGAAATCGACACGGTAGTCGGGCTTGAAGTTGGCGCCGACGATTACGTCACTAAGCCATACCGACTCAGGGAGCTTGTTGCACGCATGCGTGCCGTCTTGCGCCGAGTCAGTGTTGATTCCGCAGGCGAGCTTGATCAGGATGCGATTGCCGTTGGTGATGTTGCGCTTGATCCAGAACAGCATCAAGTTGTAGTTCGTGGCGAATCGTTAGCCCTGCCGCTTAAGGAATTTGAGTTGCTTCACTTGTTGCTCGCCAATGTTGGTCGGGTGCTCACACGAGACACTCTGATTGATCGTGTGTGGGGGAGCGACTACGTTGGAGACACCAAGACACTCGATGTGCATATCAAACGACTGCGTTCAAAAATTGAGTCTGATCCGTCTAATCCGACTCGAATCGTCACAATTCGTGGGCTTGGCTACAAGTACGAAAAGCCAACCAACTAGCCGGTGGCTTATTGCTCGTAACATTCAACGGTGGCTGAAGAAAACGAGATGAACGTGCGCCGAGCAAACCTGCTCGTGCCGCCAACTCCTTTTCAGCGCATGGCGCGCACTCACGGGCTGATGGTGGCTGGCGATGCGGTGATGATGCTCGCTCTCGCTGACTCTTTGTTTTTGTCGATTAGCCCTGACGCTGCTCGCGGCAAGGTGCTGTTATTTCTGCTCGTCAGCTTTGCCCCGTTCACAGTGATCTCGTCATTGATTGGGCCAACACTGGATCGAATGCGCGGGGGGCGTCGCCTTGCGATCATCCTTGTTGCGCTTGGCCGTATCGCTGTAACCGCTCTAATGATCTGGTACATCGATTCTTTGGCACTTTTCCCACTCGCATTCATCTCCCTAGTTCTGCAGAAGAGTTATGCAATTTCTAAGTCCGCGCTGGTTCCATTGGTGGTACGCAACGACACAGAGTTTGTAGAAGCAAACTCAAAGTTGGGTCTGATTGCAGGAATATCTGGTGCCCTTGTGGTGCCGATCGCATTTGTTTTTCAATGGATTAGTGCTCAGTTGACCCTGATCTTTGCGGTCTGCGTGTTTGCCGCAGCTCTCATATCGGCGGTCAAGCTCCCGCGTGACACAGTGGTAGCCGCTAGTGACCCGGTCGCTGCTGAGGTTGCAGCTTTGCGTTCAGTCCATGTTGTAAAGGCCGCGAGTGCGATGGGCCTTTTGCGCGCCAGTTCTGGATTCCTCTTTTTTCACCTTGCATTCTGGCTACGGGGGGAAACGGCCGGTGCTTTCTGGTTTGGCGTCGGGGTCATGTTCAGCACGCTTGGCACGTTCGCTGCAAATGCAATCGGGCCCTATATGCGCAACCGCGCAAGGGAAGAGACGATGCTGCTAATTGCCAGTGTTCTTCTGGCAGCAATGGGGATTCTCGGAGCACTTCAGGCCGGCCCGCTTTGGGCGGTGTTGCTAGCAGCGTCCGTAAGTTTTGCAACTGGTACGGGTCGCGTTGCATTTGAAGCAGTGTTGCAACGTGATGCATCGGAAGCCAATCGGGCCAGGACCTTTGCACGTTTTGAGACTCGGTTTCAGTTGCAATGGGCTCTTGCAGCCTTGGTGCCAGTGCTGATTCCTTTGAGCGGCGAGATCGGCTTCTTGGCGATCGCTGGAATGGGCGTTGTGGCTGTACTTCAGTTGCGGGGGCGCCATCCTGACTGGACCCGCGGGCAGATGCGCCAAGGGCGCGATTAATTCTCTATCTCGAGTCGAGCCAACCAAAGACCCGGTGCATCAATTTCAGCGGGTGTTGGAAGATTGCCAGACCCTGTAAACAATTGACCAAGAGCATTCTGCCCAGCGCGCTCAATCACGCCACTAACAAAGTTGTGACCACGCTCAACATGCGCTCGTTGTAGGCGCAGCCCGAGCAAATGTTCAACATAAGTATCCACCTGCGAACTCTCCAGACGGCGGCGACGCAAAGCTTCGGCAATCGGTGATGAAGGGCCAAGTACTCGTGCTGCACACGTGTCCACTACATGATCAGTGAAGCCAACAACCAAGGCGATCAAAGCGTCAAGATATGGGCGGTTGGCCTGCTGCTCATCTGACGTGGTTGTGCCAAGCATTAGTTCGGGATCAGAAAAGAGCATCTGCATTGATGACATTGGGTCCATGGAGTTTGGATCAATTTCAAGGTCTGTGATCTTTGACATTGCCGAGCCCGGATCGAATCGGAAACCCTTCACGTGATTGTGCACTGCACTCCACACAGCTTCTCGAGTGTGCGGTACCGAAAAGAACGCATGCGTAGAAAACTCGTGGAGGAGTGTCCACATTCGGGCATCGTCATGCTTGATCGACCATTCATCGGCGAAGATGTCGATAGTTGCTGGGACGACCATCATCTTGGAGTCTGCGCGCGGTAGTGGAAGATCGTATTGACCAAAGGCGCGTTGGCTCATTTGTCCAACCATTGATCCAACAGCCATGCCGAGCATTGATGGTGCAAGCATTCGCGATAATCCGGCAATCATCGCCGCCATCGGATCTGAATCTTCAGCACGATCGGATATTCCACCTGCTAACGATGCCGCCAACTCTTCAAAGAGTGGCTTGTACGTTTCCAGCGTGCGGTGAGCCCACATTGCTGGGGTAACGGCCTCAAGGTCGGGCTGCGCGAGGTCAACTCCTGAAACTTCACGGACGTGCATCAGTGCGATCGGCACAAGATTCTCAATCGCAATTCGTGACGCTGGATTCACGTTCTGGTCAGCACCGATCTCATTGGCACCCAAAATTGCGAGTTGGCGGGCTATCTCCCAATGCATCGACCCTTGCGATGCCATGGCTTTGGCGATGTCGCCAAGGAATGGAATATTCGCAAATGGGTTGTCGGACGGGTCGGGCTCAGCCATGACTGAATGTTACGCACTACTAGAGTTCTTTCCGTGGGCGGTGTTTGTGCGATTGCGGGTGTCGAATCAAGCTTTGGCGATCGGGTGGCATCCGAACTGCGAACCAGTGGAATTTGGGAAGTCCGTAGGTTTCCGCGACTGGGTGCCGATGGTGACTCTGCACATGGTGTAACTGCCCTTGTGATCCTGAACGTGGCTGATTATGACGCCGCGATGAGACGACAAGTATCAGTTATTGAAGATGTACATCATTGCTTGAACACCGCCGCCGAGCAGGGAATCGGCACAGTTGTCCTGCTGTCATCAGCGATGGTCTACGGCGCCTGGGCCAACAATCCGATTCCACTCACCGAAGATTCCACTTTGCGTCCCGCGCCAGGCCTTGCATACACCGATCAGTTAACCGTGGCCGAGCAACTCGTAAATGAGTGGGCAGATGGTGATGCTGACCGCCGGTGTGTGATTTTGCGCTCGGCCCCCGTGATGTCTGCAAATCGTACGGGTGCGCTCGTGCGCGCTCTTGCAGCTGGGCTCGGCACGCGCACTGCCGAAGACGATGCACCTGCTCAGTTTGTGCATGAAGACGATCTTGCCGCAGCGATTCGTGTTGTTCTTGAATGTGACGCCAACGGTGTCTTCAATGTGGCGCCAGATGGTGTCATCCCAGGAGACTCCCTGCGCGCACTTTCAGGGGCGGCACCGAAAATCAAGCTGCCAGAACCATTTGCATCTTGGCTAGCGGATTTACGAT
>JBIIRE010000090.1:0-6667 GCA_044341655.1 Ilumatobacteraceae bacterium
GATGTGACTGCTATGTACTTGCAGCGCCTGCTTGCACCGTTCGAAATAAAGGTGACAAAACTTGCAAGCGGGTTACCAGTGGGTGGAGATCTTGAGTATGCAGATGAACTCACGCTTGGTCGGGCGATTGAGGGCCGGCGCGAGGTGGGAGCTTAGGGTCGCTGCGCCGAGTAAATGCTCGTTGATCCGCTAATTGCATATGTCGACACGCAGACGATTGCAATTGGTATGAGAGCATTAGCACCAAATAGTTCCCAGCCAATAAAGATGCAGGCAATCGGAGTATTTGCAGCCGCTGAAAAGACGCCGACAAAGCCAAGCATTGCAAATAGAGCAACTGGCGCATCAAGCACACGTCCAGTTTGAGCTCCGACCAGAGCGCCGATAATGAAGACGGGAAGCACCTCGCCGCCGATGAAGCCAGTTCCAAGCGAGATAGTGGTGAAGAAAAACTTCCACACACATGCAACTGCCGAAAGTCCAACGGCACCAGCAAGAGCAACTTCGGCGATGTCAGTGGATAAACCCAGGTAGGAGCGCGTCCCCGCAGCGAGAACTAAGCCGAGAACGACCAACCCACCGATAAATGGCCGAAATTGGGCCCAACGGATTTTGGATGCCATCTGATCTTTGATGACATGTGTGAGCTTGATGAACGCAATCGCGGTTAATGCAAATACACAGACCGCAATCGGAAGACGCCAGAGCAAAGCAAAGTCAAGCGAGACGTTTGGGGTATTCGGCGTGACCAAGTGGTGTACGTCTAGTGCGCGCACTATTCGGTCACCCACAAAGCTCGCGAGAAGTGCGTAACCGAGCAATGCGAACTTTGGTCGACCACGCTGGAGGACCTCGAGAGCAAAGATTGCGCCAGCAATTGGTACTCCAAACATGGCCCCAAATCCTGCAGCTACAGCCGAGACCAAAACGATCTTCCGCATTGTCGCAGTGGGGTTCATGCGGCGCACCAGGGTGTCGGCGAGGCTTGCAGTTATCTGTACAGCAGCTCCCTCACGGCCAACTGAAGCGCCAACAAGGTGGGATGTAACGCTTGCTCCGTAAACCATGGGGGCCATGCGGGAGGGCACCCCGGCAGAAGGCTCGTGAATCTGGTCCAGCACAAGGTTATTGCCAGCGGTAATCGAGCTACCGAAATAGTTGTAGGCAATGCCAACTAAAAGACCACCCATTGGCATCAGCCAAATTAGCCAGTCATGGTTTAAACGCGCGGTAGTGGCCCAGTTAAGTGAGCCAATGAATAACGCAGAGACAAGCCCACCAACAATGCCAACAAGAACTGCTAGCACGGCGTAACGAAGCGTTGCCAGCGAACGCCGAAGCATCAATTACTCGGTAACGCGTTACTTCACCGTGCGAACGATGATTGCGTCACCCTGGCCACCACCACCACAGAGTGCAGCGGCTCCGGTTCCACCACCACGACGCTTCAGTTCGTGCAGAAGCGCGAGAGTGATGCGGTTGCCGCTCATTCCGATTGGGTGACCAAGTGCAATCGCACCACCATTCACGTTGGTGATCTCGTCGGTAATTCCGAGGTCGCGCATGGACGCGATGCCAACTGCGGCAAAAGCCTCATTCAATTCAAAGAGATCGATATCTGAAACTTTGCCACCAATTTTCGCAAGCGCTTTGTTGATTGCATTGCTTGGTTGGTGGAGGAGGCTCGTATCACCAGGGCCGGCAACCATTCCATAAGAGACGATCTCACCCAATGGGGTAACACCGTGTTTGTCAGCAGCCGCTTTGCTCATCACAATCACTGCTGAGCCACCGTCACTGATCTGGCTCGCATTACCTGCTGTGATCGTTCCGTCTTTAACAAATGCGGGCTTAAGTGAGCCAAGGCTTTCCATCGTGGTATTCCCACGCACTCCTTCATCCACCTTGAAAATCACTGGGTCACCCTTACGTTGGGGGATTGCGACGGGAATCATCTCATCATCAAAGAGACCCTTTTCTTGTGCGGCAGCGGCACGCACATTTGAGGTAACTGCAAACTGATCCTGCTCGTCGCGAGAAATGGTTGTTCCTGTGTCACGATCTGTGCCCTCGCCCATCAGCACATTGCCGAATGAACAGAACAATCCATCTTTGATAATTCCGTCGGCCAACTCGACATTGCCGTAGCGGAATCCTGCGCGACCGCCTACTGCGATGTATGGAGCATTTGTCATGCTCTCCATGCCACCTGCAACAACTATCTCGGCATCGCCCGCGGCGATCAATTGATGCGCAAGGTAAATGGTGTTAACACCGGACAAACAGACCTTGTTGATGTTGACGGCAGGAACACTCATCGGAATGCCCGCCTTCACTGCTGCTTGGCGGGCTGGCACCTGTCCTTGACCTGCCATGAGAACCTGGCCCATGAGCACGTGATCAACCTCATCTGGCTGCACATTGGCGCGCTCAAGTGCGGCCTTGATAGCAATCGCTCCCAGTTCAGCTGCGGAGAATCCCGCGAGGGAACCGCTCATTTTGCCGATCGGCGTACGGGCCCCGGCGACGATATATGAGGTCATAGAAGTGGCTCTTTCACTAGGTGGGAACTTAAGTTCACACAATCAAAACTCTGTGGGTAGCGTATTCCCAAGCACCTACCTAGCGGTAACTGATTCTCAAGAGGTCCCTTATGTCAATGGACAAAATTCGTGAAGCCATCCTGAACGGGGCCTCTCCCGAGGTATTTTCCTCCTTGGAAATCCCGAAAACGTATAGGGCTGCGCATATAAGGGCCGACGAACAAGAGATGTTCAAGGGTCTTTCGTCAAATGAGAAAGACCCGCGCCAAAGCATCCATGTAGGAGAGGTGCCAACCCCGGAAATCGCGCCGGATGAAGTGCTGATGGCTGTCATGGCTTCATCAATCAATTTCAATACGGTCTGGTCAAGCATTTTTGAGCCCGTGAGCTCATTTGGTGCGCTCACCCGCCTTGCAAAGGAGAGCGAGTGGGCAAAGCGTCATGATCTTGATTACCAAGTGATCGGATCTGATGCTTCAGGTGTAGTTCTACGAGTGGGTTCCGCAGTTCGTAACTGGAAGCCTGGTGACAGAGTGACCGTGCACTGCAACTACGTGGATGACCAAGATCAATCAGCACACGATGATGCAATGCTTGCGGGTAACCAACGCATCTGGGGTTACGAGACCAATTTTGGTGGTCTCGCAGATCTCGCAGTCGTACGAGCCAACCAATTGATGCCGAAGCCAGAACACCTCACGTGGGAGGAAGCCGCAGTAAATGCGCTTTGCAATTCCACAAGTTACCGAATGCTCGTTTCTAAAAATGGTGCCCGAATGAAGCAGGGCGATGTCGTCTTGATCTGGGGGGCTACCGGCGGGATTGGTGCATACGCAGTTCAATACGTGGTCAATGGCGGTGGTATTCCTGTTGGTGTCGTGTCTTCTCCCGATAAAGCTGACATTCTTCGCAAACTTGGGTGCGAAGCGATTATCGATCGCAAGGCGGCGAATTATCAGTTCTGGAATGACAACGGCACACAAAATGAAAGTGAATGGCGTCGTCTAGGTAAGGACATTCGAGGATTGGTTGGAGAAGATCCAGACATTGTGTTTGAACACCCAGGCCGTTCAACTTTCGGTGCATCGATGTATGTAGTGAAACGTGGCGGCACTGTGGTTACTTGCGCTGCCACCTCAGGCTTCATGCTTGAGTTTGATAACCGTCACTTCTGGATGCGCCTGAAGAGGTTGATTGGATCTCACTTTGCTAACTACCGCGAAGCTTGGGAGGCGAACCGTTTGATTGCCAAGGGCATGATTCATCCCGTGTTGTCTCAGGTTTTTGACCTCGCCAATGTTGGGGAAGCCACCTATCAAGTGCACCACAACATGCACGAAGGGAAGATCGGCGTTCTGTGCTTGGCCCCGAGTGAAGGCTTAGGCATCGATGACCCTGAAACCAGGGCACGAATCGGCGAGGACAAGTTGACGGTGTTTCGTCGGGGGTAGCCTTGGAGCCATGATTCTCACCGAAATTGACCACGTTGCAATAGCCGTCCACGATCTTGAGGCCGCCATTGACTACTACAAGCGAGCCTTTGGCGCTGAGGTGCACCACCGTGAAGTGGTGGAGAGCGATGGTGTTGAGGAAGCGTTGATCAAGGTTGCTGATAGTTATATCCAGCTCACGACACCAACCCGCCCTGACTCAACGATGGCAAAAGCACTTGAGAAGCGCGGCGAGGGTGTTCATCACATTGGTTATCGCGTCGATAACTGTGCTGATGCGCTTGCCGCGATGGTCGCAGCTGGCGCAACAGCGATTGATAAAGAACCACGCCCTGGTTCGCGTGGCACAACAGTTGCATTTGTTCATCCCAAGGGATCTTTTGGAACGTTGATCGAACTCGTTCAAGAATGATCAACGCGGCTCTGCTCGCGATTGTTTGTTTTTTACCAGTACGTACCTCAGTGCGCCGCGGCGTGCGCGTGATGTCCACGCGGTATTTCACTGAGTTGCCACTGCCAGTCGAACTCCGCTTTCACCGGACACGGACCGCGGACTTGGCACTATTCGGTGCCTTGATCATTTCGTATTGGGTGGCCCTTGATGTGCACCAAGGTGTATTGCCAACAATCGCCTACATCATTTTTATGAGCACACTTGTGGCCCAAGGCTTCATTGACCTGTTCACGCATTATTTACCACGGCTGTATTCATGGCTTGCAACTCTGGTCTGTGGGGGATTAGTCACTCTCCACGCCTTGGTTGAATGGAACTTTGAACGCCTTATTGAAGCGGCGGTATCAATGGTTGCATTGACGTTGGTGATGATGGTGCTTGGTGTTGTGAGTCGTGGTGGCATCGGTGGCGGCGATGTTTACTTGGCCCCACTGCTCGGATTAATGCTTGGCTTTTCATCATTTGGTGCTGTGATGCGTGGCACATTCGCCGGGTTTTTTCTCGGCGCGTTGTTTGCGATTGTGTTGCTGTTAAAGGGTTATGGAACGAAACACCGATTTGCATTCGGCCCGTTTCTGATCCTTGGAGCAATTTGGGCCTTGACGAGCTAACCAGTGACGCTGGTAAGGTTCCCTTCCCTCCGAATACGGAGTTACATGCGCGGTGTCACATCGGACCTCGCCATTAGAAGATAGAAACCAGTTGGGTTTCGACCATTAAAGGCTTGAGCGTCTCAGCTTCGGCTTTGCAGACATAGCGCTCGCCTAAACGTGGTGAGCACCGATTGACAGGACATCCGTAATGAACCCCGAAACCCCCTTGACCTTTGCTGACCTTGGCGCGCCCATGGACTTGGTTGAATACCTCGCCGAAGACGGCATCACCGAGCCCAGCCCCGTTCAAGCACTTACGTTCCCAGATGCAATCGCCGGCAAGGACCTTGTTGCGGCGGCACCTACTGGCTCGGGTAAGACCCTTGCGTTTGGATTGCCACTCATTGCACGAATGACGCCTGGCCGCCCACATCATCCTTCCGCACTCGTGCTTTCTCCTACACGTGAGCTCGCGGAACAGATTCACCAGGTGCTTAAGGGTGCGGCTCGCATTCGTGGCATGTTCTCTGCAGCTGTTTATGGTGGTGTGCGCCAGAACATGCAGGTGAACAATCTGAAACGCGGCGTTGACGTGCTTGTTGCTTGCCCAGGTCGCCTTGAGGATCTAATTGACCAAGGCTTCGTAAATCTTGATGAAGTTGGCATCGTTGTGGTTGATGAAGCCGACCGTATGTCAGACATGGGATTTCTTCCCACTGTGAAGCGCATTCTTGACCAATGCAATAAAGATCGCCAGACAATGCTGTTCTCCGCAACGCTCGATGGCGCTGCTGCATCACTTGCAAAGTCGCACATGAAATCACCTGTAAAGAAACAGGTGGAGGCGACGGATGAGGATCTCAGCCGACTCACTCACTACTTCTGGAACGCAAATACCGATAACCGCACTGACCTAACAGCCGAGATCATTCGTCGTGCTGGTCGTACGATTGTGTTCAGTCGCACCAAGTTTGGTGCCGACCGTCTCGCAGCCAAGTTGACGAACGATGGAGTTCCGGTAGCAGCAATTCATGGTGGTCGCAGTCAGCAACAGCGCGATCGCGCATTGGCAGATTTTCATGACGGAAAGACTTGGGCACTTGTCGCAACTGATGTCGCTGCACGAGGAATCCATGTAGATGGTGTTACCTGTGTTGTCCATTTTGATCTTCCAGATAGCCCAACGGAATACCAACATCGCTCAGGTCGTACGGCACGCGCAGGTGCAAGTGGAGTCGTGGTGTCATTGGTCGTTGGTAATCAGCGCAAACATGCAAGAAACGTTCAGAAAGCCTTTGACCTTCCAGTCGAGAACACACAACCAGATATCGAGCTGCTGCCACAGGGTGAGCATCCCGAGGTGAAAGTTGTGCGTCGTGAGCGCAGTGAGCGTGGCGACCGTGGTGGTCGTTCAGACCGTGGCCCGCGTGGCCCGCGCCGTGATGATCGCGGCGACCGTGGACCTCGCAGTGACCGTGGTGATCGCCCTTATCGCCCACGTCGTGATGATGATCGCCCGGCTCGTCCTCGTCGTGATGATGATCGTGCACCGCGTTCACGTCGTTTTGAGGATGATCGTGGCCCGCGTCGTTTTGAGGATTCAGATCGTGCAGCGCGTCCGCGTCG
>JBIIRE010000014.1:0-19373 GCA_044341655.1 Ilumatobacteraceae bacterium
AAGAGCGCTTCCGCCACACGCTCACCACGGGAATGGGCATTCTTGAACACGAAATGGAATCCGCAGGGAGCCAGGGACTAAGTGGCAAGACCGCATTCTTGCTGCACGATACATACGGATTCCCACTTGAACTGACCTCGGAGATTGCTGGAGAGCGCGGTGTCGGTGTTGATCTAGCAGGATTCGAATCCGAGATGACCGAGCAACGCGAGCGAGCCAAGGCCGCTCGTAAGTCTGGAGTTGTCGACGAGAAATCGCAGACGCTTTACCGTGCGTTGGTTGAGAAACTCGGTGCCACGATTTTTGTTGGCTACACAACCACCGAAGCGTCGGGCAAGGTGGTGGCCGTACATGAACACGCAGCCGATCCAGATTTGCTTGAAGTGTTCCTGGACTCAACTCCGTTCTATGCAGAAAGTGGCGGTCAGGTTGGTGACACTGGCCACTTAGTCACTGATTCGGGCGCACTTGTGGTGATCGATACGACTTTTGCTCTGCCGGGGCTCAGAATGCACTTGTGCAAACCCGATCGGGGAGTCGTAACCGTGGGTCAAGTCGCCACTGCGAGTGTTGATAGCAATCGACGTCAAGCGATTCGCCGTAATCACACCGGCACCCACATTCTGCACTGGGCGTTGCGCGAAGTTTTGGGTGACCACGTGAAGCAGGCGGGGTCGTTGGTGGATGACCAGCGGCTGCGATTCGACTTCAGCCACTATTCGGCTGTAACACCTGAGGAAATTGCAGCTATCGAGCGGCTCGCCAACACCGAAGTTTTGAAGAACGTAAGTGTTGAAGCATTTGAAACAGCAAAAGATGAAGCACTCGAGATGGGGGCGATGGCGTTTTTCGGCGACAAGTATGGCGACACTGTCCGAGTTTTGCGCGCTGGATCGTCAATTGAACTCTGTGGCGGCACCCATGCCTCGGCGACCGGCGACATCGGAACCATCAAGATTGTTTCTGAGTCATCTATTGGGTCCAATTTGCGACGTGTTGAAGCAGTTACTGGCGACAACACGATCGCACTGTTGCAACGCCAGGAATCAGAGTTGCGTCAGCTTGGAGAGATGCTTGGATCGTCTTCTGCCAATTTGTTTGAGGCACTAGAACGCAAACTTGCTGAAGTGCGTTCATTGCAGGAGGAATTGAAGTCATTCCGCGCTCGGGCTGTAGCGCAACAAGCTTCAGTGATTGCTGCAGGTGCCAACGGTGGGTTGGTGATTGAACGCATTGACGATCTTGCACCCGGTGATCTAAAGGATCTTGCGGTTGCGGTGCGTCAGGTAGCTGGAGTCAAAGGTGTCTTTATAGGTGGTGTAGCTGCCACAGGTGGCGTTTCTTTGGTTTGTGCAGTGGACAGCAAGTCGGGAGTTTCAGCAGGTGAGGTCATCAAAGCGTGTGCCCAGATCGTCGGTGGTGGCGGTGGCGGCAAAGGTGATGTGGCAACTGCTGGCGGCAAAGATGTAACCAAGATTGACGAGGCCTTGGAAACGGCGCGTAAGAAACTCGCGCCACTTTCCAGTTAGCGCAGTGACCAGATCTTCGGGTATCCGTGCGCTTGGAATCGATTTGGGTTCAAAACGCATTGGAGTTGCCGTTAGTGACCTCAGTGGCAATATTGCCGGGCCATTGACCGTGTTGAAGCGATCGGGGTCGGAAAAACGCGATCATCAAGCCATTCGCCAACTTGTGGTTGATGAGGAAGCAGAGATCATTGTTGTCGGATTGCCTCTTACGATGGCCGGCGAAATTGGACGCGCCGCAGAGGCTGCCATTGCGGAGACCAAAAGGCTGGCTACGGTCGTTGAGGTGCCGGTTGTTACTTTTGATGAGCGTTTGACCACAGTGTCGGCGGAACGCACGCTGCTTGAGGCGAACATGAATGCCCAGGCACGAAGGCGCGTGGTTGACAAAGTTGCAGCAGCAGTAATGCTGCAGTCGTGGCTCGACGAACGCCAGCATCGTTTGAAGGATTCCAATAATGACTGACGAGGAACGCCGGTCTTCGATTGATCCATTGATCACTGTTGATTGGCGTACTGATCCGTGGGATAACCCGCGTTCCACAAACGATTACGAAGAGTTGCCAAATGACTCGGACTTCCCGCGCATGCGTCGATTTATACGAACAGCTCTTCCCGTTGCGGTCGTTGCAACCTTGGTGCTTGGCGTAGGTGGCATGTGGTACGTACGTCAGGTAAACCCCTCAGGGCTGGCAACAGTGGCGGCGACTTTCACCGTTAACGAAGGGGACTCGCTTGCCAGTGTGAGTGAGAGGCTGAAAGACCAAGGATTGATTTCTAATGCTTGGGTATTCCGTTTCTATGTCGACCGCAACGGAGGAATTGACTTACAGCCGGGTTACTACGCAATTAAGGCCGATGACCACATGGGCAACATCATGCGCATTCTGAACACGCCGCCGTCTCAGACCTACCAATCAGTTACCTTTCCCGAAGGATTCACAATTGCTCAGATTGGTGAGCGCTTGGCTGAAAATACGCGGCTTGATGCAAAGAAATTTGCAACGGTTGCGGAGTCCGGCACCATTCGGTCCGTTTATCAGCCTGGTCTCTCGTTGTCGCTTGAGGGCTTGTTGTTCCCTGACACTTATCAAATCTCTGGCAGCGAGAGTGAAGCCCAAGTCACCGAGCGAATGGTGAAGTTGATGGAGCGAGTCGGCCGCCAAGAAGGTCTCGATGGTGCGCAGGCCAAGGTTGGCTTTGATCCATACCAAGTTCTCATTGTGGCGTCGATGGTTGAGCGGGAGGCGAAGGTCGATGCCGACCGAGCAAAGATCGCGCGGGTCATCTACAACCGTTTGGCAATGGGGATGTTGCTCCAGATCGATGCGACTCTTCTCTACAAGCAGAATCCAAACCTCAGCTTTGCCGAACTGAAAGCCATTGACACCTTGTACAACACGTACCTGTATGAGGGGTTGCCGCCAACGCCGATCGCCAATCCCGGACGCGCATCAATCCGAGCAGCGCTGAATCCTGCGCCAAACCCGCCACCTGGTGACCCAATTTGTGTAGATCTGCCACAACCAACAGATTGTCAATACATCTACTACGTAATCGCCGATAAAAACGGCGGGCACGTATTCGCTGCAACACTCGAACAACATGAAGCAAATGTCGAGGAAGCAAGACGCAAAGGTCTGCTTTAGTAGTGAGGGTGGAAACCGACTCGCTGCAGGCGAACGTGGCAGCCGTTATCGGGTGGCCAATCTCGCAGAGTCTTTCGCCAGTAATCCATAACGCAGCTTTTCGTCATCACGGTGACAATTGGAGTTACGTTGCCTATCCGGTGGAGCCTGGTGATGCCAGTAGTGCGATTGCTGCGATGCGAAGCGGGGGTCTGCAGGGTCTCAATGTGACAATGCCGCACAAAGATGCAGTTGCGGATCTTGTTGATGAACTCGATAAGTCTGCGGAATCAATTCATGCAGTAAACACAGTGGTCCGCACCAGTGATGGACGTTTGCGTGGATATTCAACTGATGGTGAAGGTTTGCTACGGGCAATTCGCATCAACGCGAATTGGGATCCTGCAGGAAAGAAAATCTGTGTACTAGGAGCCGGGGGAGCTGCACGCTCCGCCGTCGATGCGTTTTCTCGTGCTGGCGTGGCTTCAATATTTGTGGTCAACCGCACCGCCGAGAAGGCTGTGCAGGCAATTGGTGATTCCAACGTGGCAGTTGTCGGTAGCCAAAGCAACATTCACGAATGTGACATCGTCTTCAACGCGACCTCAGTTGGGATGGGCACAGATGAATCGTTGGTTTCTGCAGAGCTACTGCATGAAGGCCAGCTTGTTATTGATGCGGTTTATCATCCGCTTGAGACACGACTATTGCGTGATGCCAAGTCTCGTGGAGCGACTGTTCTCGATGGGCTCTGGATGCTGATCCACCAAGCGTGCGTAGCGCAGGTGCTGTGGTTGGGGCGAGAACCCGACTATCAGGTCATGAGAAATGCGGCCGTTCAGGAACTGGCGGCACGCGGCAACTAACCTTAAACATATGTTGCGTTTTCTGACCGCCGGTGAGTCACATGGCCCAGCTCTTGTGGTCACGGTGGAAGGTCTGCCTGCGGGTCTGCCCGTCACGGTGGAGGATCTGGGCGTTGACTTGGCCCGCAGGCGCTTGGGGTTCGGCCGTGGCCCGAGGCAGCGCTTCGAGGTCGACAAAATCGAGATCATTGGTGGCGTGCGGCATGGTCGCACTCTTGGTTCGCCGGTCGCTGTTCTCATCCATAACACCGAGTGGTCGCGTAGCGATAAATGGCATGAGGAAATGAAGGCGGCGCCGGGTGAAACCAAAGATCCATTAACAAAGCCTCGTCCCGGCCATGCTGATCTTCCGGGAATGCAGAAATATGGATTCACCGATGCCCGTGACGTGCTGGAGCGTGCCAGTGCTCGCGAGACCGCTGCTCGTGTTGTGGCAGGGTCATTGGCCAAACTTCTGTTGTCCCATATTGGTGTTCAGATTGTCTCGCACGTAATTCAGATCGGTGATGCCCGTGTAACAAGTGGCAGGCGTCCTTTGCCCTCGGAATTGAACGAGGTGGATGCCTCCGAGGTTCGTTGCCTCGATCAGTCTGCAGAGCGTGAGATGATCGCAGCAATTAAATCTGCTGCCGCCGAGGGTGATTCACTCGGTGGAATTGTAGAGGTGCTCGGCTACGGCATGCCCGTCGGCCTTGGGAGCCACGTCCATTGGGATCGCAAGATTGATGCTTTGCTTGCAGCCGCAATCATGAGCATCCAGGCAGTCAAAGGTGTTGAAATCGGTGACGCGTTTGAAGTGGCGGGTCGTCGGGGTAGCAATGCACACGATGCGATCTCGTGGGACGCCACCAACAACGAATACGTTCGCGGGTCCACCCTTGCGGGCGGAACTGAGGGTGGAATCACCAACGGTGAACTACTGGTTGTGCGTGCTGCAATGAAGCCCTTGGCAACACTCAATCGCCCAACACTGGGAACCGTGGATGTAGTGACCAAAGAAGAAACCGTGAGTTTCAAAGAGCGAACTGACGTGACTGCAGTGCCTGCACTGGGTGTTGTCGGTGAGGCAATGGTCGCATTGGTTGTTGCCGCCGAGGCGCAACGCAAATTCGGTGGCGACTCGCTCTCAGAATTCGTTCGCAATGCGGTCAATGCCAAGCCGTCGCTCTGATCGCCAAGATCGGCCCGTCGTGGTGCTTGTGGGCATGATGGGTGCAGGCAAGACCTCGGTAGGTCGTGAGTTTGCTGGGCGCTCTGAATTTGTTGACCTCGACAAGCTGATTGAACAGCAGACCGGGCGTACCATTCGTGAGATTTTTGAAACAGATGGCGAATCAGCGTTTCGGAAACTTGAATTGCAAGCTCTGCGTGACGCCACGACTTCTGGTCATTACAAAGTTATTTCCACTGGGGGTGGGATTGTTACCACTTCCGAATCGCGGCAGTTACTCCAAGAAATGGATGCGTTTGTTGTATGGCTAACCGCATCCAACGAAGAACTCACGCGGAGGGCAACAAAGAGTGGAAATAGACCCCTGCTGGACCATGATCCCGGTGCGAAGATTGAAGAATTGATGAACCAACGTGCCCCTCTGTATGCCGAAGTTGCGGACCTAACCCTGAATACTCAGGGGCTATCTGTGAAACAGGTGGCGCAATTGGTTGAAGAGGCACTTAAGCATCACGTGGCTGACGGAAAGGCCGCACCGTGACCAGTCCTCATACAACGGTGAGAGTAGACCTCGGTGATCGCTCATATGACGTGATGGTTGGGCACGGTGTTGCTAACGAAATAGCAACACAAATTCCAAGCAACGTGCGTCGTATTGCTGTGGTTACTCAGCCCAGTGTCCCGATTCGACTCGCACTCCCAGTTGAACACAAGATTTTTGAAATCGGAAACGGTGAATCAAACAAGTCAATTACGACCGTGGAGAACCTGTGTTCGGGTTTTGCCGATATGGGACTCACCCGCAATGACCTCGTGATTGGAGTCGGTGGGGGAATGGTCACCGATGTTGCCGGTTTCGCCGCTGCGGTGTTTCACCGTGGTGTACGAGTAATGCACGTGGCAACGACGCTTCTTGCAATGGTTGATGCTGCAATTGGTGGAAAAACGGGTGTGAACTTGTCGGCTGGCAAGAACCTCGTGGGTGCGTTCTGGCAACCGAGTGCAGTGTTTTGCGAAATGGATGCCCTCAGCACCTTGCCACCCGAGCACATGCGGGGTGGCCTTGGTGAACTCGCCAAGTATCACTTCATTTCGGGTGATGATTTCCTATCGCTGGATATGCAGCAGCGTATTGCTCGTGCCGTTCGTATCAAGGCAGATATCGTCGCAGCTGATGAGCGAGAGTCGGGGCAGCGCGCATTGCTCAACTACGGACACACATTGGGTCACGCCGTTGAAATTGCGACGAACTTCAAGGTGCAGCACGGTGAAGCCGTTGCGATCGGTCTTGTGTATGCGGCTCATCTCGCTGAAGTGATGGGTCGGATCTCCAATGATCGAGTGAAGGAGCATTACGCCGTGGTCGGGAGTGAGTACGGCTTGTCAACTGCCCTGCCAAAGGGCTGTACGCCAGATGTCCTGCTCCCACTCATTGCAAACGATAAAAAAGCCCTGGATGGACTCACTTTTGTGCTTGATTCACTTCGTGGCCTCGAGGTGGTGCCTGGTGTGAGTGAGCAAAATGTCCGTGAGGCACTCGCCGCAATGGAAGTACGGTAGAGGAATGGCCGCCAACAAAAAGACCGTCTTGGTTATCAATGGTCCAAATTTGAATCTTCTTGGTCAGCGCCAGCCTGAGATTTACGGCACTGCAACTCTGGAAGACCACATCAATCGCATGGTGGAAATCGGATCTGCTACTGGGCTCAAGATCACAGCTTTTCAGTCCAATTCAAGTAGTGAGATTGTGGAACGCATTCATGCCGCACGGGGCAAAGAAGACGCAATCATTATCAACGCTGGTGCCTTCACGCACTATGCGTGGAGTATTCACGACGCGTTGGCGGCTTTCGCTGGGCCCAAAATTGAAGTGCACATCTCTAATCCGGCATCGCGCGAGGAGTGGCGCCAACAGAGCGTGCTTGCGCCCGTAGTCCATGGCTCAATTGCGGGCTTTGGTGGTCTTGGGTACGACCTGGCTGTGGCAGCGGTCGATTCTTTGTTGAACATCTGACCCGATGTCGCTTGCATTCGCGCCGATTGACTGTGGTGGTCGGATTGAGAGTGTTCTTGGGTCGCTTTCAGGTGATGCGCTGTTGATCGCTGCGGGTCCACAGATGCGCTGGCTTACCGGCTTTGCAGGTTCGGCAGGTTGGTTACTTGCACACAAAGAAACGAATTACATGTTCATGGATTCGCGTTACACCGAGATTGCTAACGAAACCTTGGTGCGGGCAAACGTGAAGGCAGAGATCGTGCATGTGGTTGACCATTCAAAACTCTTTGACGAAATTGCGAGGTGCGCCAAGGGATTCCAAATCACAATGGATTCTTCCGCGACTTCAGTAGCAACTTTCAAGGCGGTTACTGCCGCATTCGGAAGCGAGCCAACAGCCGTTTCAGATCCAACTGCTCAATTTCGTCGAGTGAAGACCCCAGCTGAAGTAGCACGCATCGAAGCAGCCGCGACCTGTGCTGATGCTGCGCTTTCTAAAGTGCTTTCACTTGATTGGATCGGTATGTCGGAGCGTGAAATCGCCTCGACCATCGAGATCGAAATAAGGCGTGCAGGAGCCGAGCGCGAAGCCTTTGACACGATCGTTGCTTCTGGCCCCAATGGATCCAAACCCCACCATGAGCCCGGAGATCGACTGATTCAAGAGGGTGATTCGGTGATCATCGACATGGGAGCGATGATTGATGGCTATCACTCAGACATGACACGTACCTTTTTTGTTGGTGCACCAGATCCAATTCTCGCGACGGCTTATGAAGTCGTACGCAGCGCACAAGAATCAGGAGTTGATGCGGTTCGTGCCGGCAGATCACTTTCAGGGGTGGACGCAGCGTGTCGCGAGGTGCTGGCAGCCGCTGGCATCGATCAGCTCTTCGTGACGGGGACCGGGCACGGAATTGGGCTTGAAATCCATGAAGATCCGTTCATTGGGAAACGCTCAAAGGGCGAGTTTGTTTTGGGGGATACGGTCACCGTCGAGCCTGGAATCTATTGTGAAGGGGTCGGTGGAATTCGCATTGAGGACACGGTGCACCTCGAAGCGAATGGACCACGTCGACTCACACTCACAAGTAAGGATTCCTCATGCCCGCGATAACCACCAACGATTTGAAAAACGGCATCACGCTAGAGATCGACGGCGCATTGTTCACTGTGATTGAGTTTCAGCATGTGAAGCCGGGCAAGGGCGGCGCATTCGTGCGTACCAAACTTCGCAACTTGAAGAACGGCAATGTTTTTGAAAAGACCTTCAACGCTGGTATCCGGGTCGAGCAAGCGATACTCGACAAACGTGACATGCAGTTTCTCTACAAAGACGGCTCAGATTTCATCTTCATGGACACTGACTCATATGAACAGATGCAAGTCGCTCCAGTAGCTCTTGGTGAAGCAGCCGATTATTTGATCGAAAATGCAATGGCAATCATCGCCACTTATCAAGGCGAGATTGTGAGCGTTGAAATTGCTGCATCAGCAGAACTGACCGTAACTGAAACTGAACCAGGAGTGCAGGGTGATCGCGTGTCTGGTGCCCGCAAGCCCGCAACACTGGAAACCGGCAAGGTTATTCAGGTGCCCTTGTTCGTGAACATTGGCGATCGGGTCAAAGTCGATACCCGCTCCGGCGACTACATCACTCGAGTCTGAGTGCCGAGCCAACCGCATAATCCGGATGAGGACGAGCGCAGTATTGCGCGTGAACGCGTTCTCACTCTCATGTATGAAGCTGATTCCAAAGGTGTGAACCTGAGTGATGTGGTTAACGGTCAGGTCGTACCACTTGATTCATTGGCCGCAGAACTAGTCGCTGGAATCGGCGATCGTTACGTCGAATGCGATGAACTCATTGTGGAGTTTTCGCGGGCGTGGAGCCTTGAGCGCATGCCGATGATGGACCGCAATATCTTGCGATTGGGAATCTTTGAACTCAAGCACCGCCTGGACACGCCTGTTGCGGTCGTGATTGATGAGGCAATTGAACTGGCAAAGCGCTTTTCCACCGATGAGTCTGGTCGGTTCGTTAACGGGATCCTCTCAGCCATTGCCAAACGGGTTCGGGTCTGACTACACTCTGAGAGACAACAAAACCTGTCGTGAAGCGGGTCCCGTGAGGCCCAGACGGAGGAACTACATGAAAAATCTGCTTTGGGCGCCTGCATGCGGGTCGCCCTTTTATTTTGTGCCACAACTGTTGGCGCTCGGTGAGTCTCAGAATTTGAACTTGTGATGTCCTCCACCGTGGTTGAGGTTTTCTCAGCACAAGATGTCATCAAGTCGATCACGCGTATTGCCCACGAAATTCTTGAACGCAACGCCGACGGCGAGACCCCGGTACTGATTGGTGTGCAGTCAGGTGGAACCTGGATTGCAAAGGCAATCAAGGAAGCGCTTGACCGGATCAAATCCGACAACGCGATTCTCTGCGGTGCGATCGATGCGGGAATGCATCGTGATGACATTGGCATGCGGCCCGTTGTGGCAGCGCACTCATCGTCAATACCCGTAGATCTTTCAGGGGCAACCGTGATCTTGGTGGACGACGTTCTCTTCACGGGTCGCACCGTGCGTGCGGCGTTAGAAGCACTCAACGAATATGGAAGGCCGCGATGTGTGCAGCTTGCCGTGTTGGTCGATCGCGGCCACCGAGAGCTTCCGATTCGACCCGATTTCGTGGGCAAGAATATTCCGACCAAGGCAACCGATGAAGTGTCAGTTAGCGCCGACGGGGTCTTTGTGGAGGCTCGGTGAAACATTTTCTTGACATCGCCGAGATCAACCGGGAGTCATTGATCGAGCTTCTCGATCTGACTGCAAATATGGCTGAGATCAATCGACGTCCAGTTCCTAAAGTTCCGGCTTTGCGAGGAAAAGTTGTCGCAACTGTTTTCTTTGAAGACTCAACTCGTACTCGAATCAGTTTTGATACCGCAGCCAAACGACTTTCGGCAGATGTCATGGGCTTTACTGCTTCAGCCTCGAGCATTAACAAGGGTGAAAGCATCCGCGACACGATTGAAACCCTTGAGGCAATAGGTGTTGATGCCTTCGTGATCCGACATAAGTCGGGTGGCGTTCCTGCAACCGTGACCAAGTGGTCAGATGCGTCGATCATCAATGCGGGGGACGGCGCCAATCAACACCCAACCCAGGCCCTCCTTGACAGCTATACGATTCGTGAACACTTCGGTGGTCAAGATCTCACGGGTTTGCGAATCGCAATTGTGGGAGATGTTCGCCATTCTCGAGTGGCGCGAAGTGATATCCAAGCGTTCACCAAACTCGGTGCTTCGGTAACAATTGTTGGCCCATCGACTCTTTTGCCCAGTGATGTGACCGGTTGGCCAGTCGAGGTGTGTCACGAGTTTGATTCGGTTATCGGCGATTCGGATGTGATCTACATGCTGCGGCTTCAGCGCGAGCGGATGAATTCAGCATTCGTTCCTTCGCTCGAGGAGTACGCGCAGAGATTTGGACTCGACAAGTCACGGGTCAACAGGATGCGTGCCGGGTCAATTGTGATGCACCCGGGCCCCATGAACAGGGGAGTTGAGATGTGTGTTGATCCGGCTGAGATTTCCAATTCACTGATCCTGCGTCAGGTAACCAATGGAGTAAGTGCACGAATGGCAGTGCTGTTCAAACTGCTTGGTGCGGGTGGAATACCAGAGGGTGAGGGTTGAACATGAACGTCTTGATTAAGAATGGTCGCATTGTGACGGCTTCGGGGGAACGTCTTTCAGACGTTCTGATTTCGGGCACGATCGTTGCCGAAGTTGGTGCCAGTCTGTCGCCACCTGATGGCTGCCAAGTTTTGGATGCCTCGGGCTGCGTGGTGTCACCGGGGTTCGTTGATCTTCACACGCATATGCGAGAGCCGGGCCGCGAAGAAGCTGAGACCATCGAGACTGCAAGCCGTGCCGCCGCCAAAGGTGGGTACACATGTGTGGTTGCGATGCCAAACACAGATCCAGCACAGGACTCGGTCGCAGTTGTTGAGTTCGTGAAGTTGCAGGGTGAACGCGCGGGGCTCTGCGATGTACGTCCATCAGGTTGCATAACACTTGGGCGCCTCGGCGAAACCCTGGTGCCATTCGGCGCACTCCAAGCTGCGGGGGTTCACGTGTTCACCGACGATGGAACCGGTGTTCAGAACCACACTCTCATGCGACGCGCAATGGAATATGCAAAAGATCTTGGAATCGTGCTTGCGCAGCATTGCGAAATCGCCTCAATGACCGAAGGTGCGGTCATGCACGAGGGTTCGTGTTGCTCGCATCTTGGTTTGCCTGGCTGGCCGGCGTTGGCAGAGGAGTTGATGGTCTATCGCGACATTGAACTGTGTCGAATCACGGGGGCAAGAGTTCACATTCTCCATCTTTCGACGGCGCGGAGTGTCGAGCTTGTTCGTGCCGCTAAAGCCGATGGGCTGCCAATTACTGCTGAAGCAACACCGCATCACATCAGTCTCACGGACGAACAACTGCGTGGCTTTGACCCACTGTTTAAGGTCAACCCTCCGCTACGCACCCGAGCCGACATCGAAGCGTTAAAGCGTGGTCTAAAGGACGGGACAATCGACGCAATTGCCACGGATCATGCACCACACGCGCCGCACACGAAGGAGTTAGCCCTTGATGCCGCGCCACCAGGGATGCTTGGACTTGAAACGGCTCTCGGAGTGGTGCTGGCAGAAACCGACCTCAGCTTGGCTGAAGTAATTGATCGAATGTCCGTTGCGCCAGCCCGAATCGCTGGTGTCGCAGACCAACACGGATGTGAAGTCGCTGCAGGGTCACCGGCGAACATCACGGTGTTTGATCCCGAAATCACATGGAGTGTTGTGCCCGAAGAACTCGCCAGTAAGAGCCGTAACACACCCTATGTAGGGCGCACATTGAAAGGGCGTGTACGGCACACGATTCTGCGCGGTGAAGCGGTGGTAGTAGATGGAGAAGCTAAGAAATGACACGAGCAAAAATCGCTGAAGGTGCATTGGTGTTGGCCAATGGCGACATATTCGAAGGCGACATCATTGGAGCAATGCCAGCCGACGGTATCTCCAGCGGAGAAGTGGTGTTCAACACCGTGTTGTCCGGGTATCAGGAAGTCATCACCGATCCGTCCTATGCGGGCCAGATTCTGACCTTCACCTATCCCCATATCGGTAACTACGGCACCACGCCGCTGGATAACGAATCCACAAAACCAGCAACGCGTGGAGTGATTATTCGCGAACTCGCACGCCGACCCAGTAACTGGCGTAGCGAAGAAGGGTTGCCTGAGATGCTTGCGCGTCTCGGCATTGCTGGAATTGCTGGAGTTGATACCCGCCGATTGACCCGAGTGTTGCGTGATGTTGGCGCAATGCCAGGAGCGTTCGGCACTGCACCTGTGGGCGATCTTCTGGCTGCTGCCAAAAAGGAACCAGGCACTTCGGGATTGAATCTTGTGGAAACCGTGTCGACTCCCAAGCCCTACTCGTTCGGTACTGGCAAATTTCGTGTGGTTGCCTATGACTTTGGCATCAAGACCACGATCTTGCGTTGCCTCGGCGAGATAGCGACTGTTGAAGTAGTCCCGTGGAGTGAATCGGCAATTGATGTGCTGGGCCGTAAACCAGATGGGGTGTTTTTGTCTAATGGCCCGGGCGACCCCGAGATGGTGGCTGGCGCGCCGAATGCAATCAGAGCACTGGTTGAATCTGGTGTTCCGGTGTTTGGGATTTGTCTTGGTCATCAGTTGCTTTCGCTGGCGATGGGCGGACACACATTTAAATTGCCATTCGGTCACCATGGGGGAAACCACCCAGTGCGCAACTTGCGCACACGTACGGTTGAGATCACGAGCCAGAACCACAACTACTGCGTCGATGCAGATTCACTTTCCAGTGTTGCCGACATCACGCATGTGAATCTGAATGATCAAACGAACGAAGGAATGAAAGTGCGGGGGACCAGAGCATTCTCAGTTCAATATCACCCCGAGGCGGGTCCTGGTCCGCATGACAGTCGATACCTGTTTGCCGAGTTTGCAGAAATGATGAAGGGTTCCTGATGCCAAAGAGAACTGATCTCGAATCAATCCTGATTATTGGCTCCGGTCCAATTGTCATCGGCCAAGCGTGTGAGTTTGACTACTCGGGCACTCAGGCTTGCAGAGTGTTGCGAACCGAGGGATACCGAGTGATCCTTGCAAACTCCAATCCTGCAACGATCATGACCGATCCCGATTTTGCGGATCGCACTTATATCGAACCACTTACGCCCGACATGCTCGCACGAATCATTGATCGCGAAAAGCCTGACGCGGTTCTGCCAACTCTGGGCGGGCAAACGGGCCTGAATCTTGCGATGGCTCTTCACGGCAAAGGGCTTGTGGGTGTTCCTGGCACACCAGAGCTCATTGGTGCCAACGCAGAAGCAATTGCCACAGCAGAAGATCGCGAACTCTTCAAGCGGGCGATGATCGAGATCGGTCTTGATGTTCCTCTTAGCGGTACCGCGCACAACGTTGACGAGGCCATCGCAGTTGTAGAACGAATCGGTCTTCCGGTCATCATTCGCCCTGCTTACATTCTCGGTGGTCGTGGCACTGGCATTGCGTCGACGATGGATGAGTTCAAGCATCTTGCAGCGTTGGGACTGGAGGCCAGTCCGATCCGTGAGATCCTCGTTGAGTCGTCCATTGTTGGCTGGAAAGAATATGAACTCGAGGTCATGCGTGACCGTGCGGATAACTGTGTGATCATCTGCTCGATCGAAAACGTTGACCCGATGGGTGTGCACACCGGTGACTCAATCACGGTGGCGCCAGCACAAACACTTTCCGATGTTGAATACCAAAAGATGCGCGATGCTGCGTTCGCTTGCATTCGACGTGTCGGCGTGGAGACTGGTGGATCAAACGTGCAGTTTGCTCTCAATCCAGCTAACGGTGACCAAGTTGTAATTGAGATGAACCCCCGTGTGTCGCGCTCATCGGCTCTGGCTTCAAAAGCAACAGGATTCCCAATCGCAAAGATCGCCGCCCGACTGGCGGTGGGGTACACGCTGGACGAAATACCAAACGACATCACGAAAAAGACCCCTGCCAGCTTTGAGCCGACTATTGACTACGTAGTTACGAAGATTCCTCGCTGGGCATTCGAGAAATTGCCAGGCACCAGCGGGGTTCTGGGTACGCAAATGCAAAGTGTGGGCGAGGCGATGGCGATCGGCCGAACCTTCACTGAATCGTTACAAAAGGGACTCCGGTCGCTGGAACAGGGCCGACTCGGACTCAATGCCGATCCTGGTGAGAAGAACTATGACTCGCTGTCCGATGAGGAACTCTTAAAGCAAGTTGGTATCCCTACGCCTGAACGACTCTTTCATGTTGCCGAGGCCATTCGCAGAGGTCATTCCTTAGAGATCATTCACGACATCTGCAAGATCGATCCGTGGTTCTTGGACCAGATGTTGATGCTGGTGGAGGAGCGCAACTGGATCAGCCAAAACACTGGTGGCCTCAGTAAGCGTGATTGGAGGCGAATCAAACGACTCGGTTTTTCTGATGCCCAAATCGCATACCTCTGGAACGTGACCGAAGATGCGGTTCGTTCCGAACGCGAGGGCGCAGGTGTGATGCCAACCTACAAAACAGTTGATACTTGCTCAGCGGAGTTTGGTGCTGAAACGCCATATCACTATTCGACCTATGAAGACACCACAGAAGTTCGTGAATCGGATCGCCAGAGAGTAATCATTCTTGGCTCAGGCCCGAATCGCATCGGTCAAGGAATTGAATTCGACTACTGCTGTGTGCATGCGAGTTTTGCGCTGCGTGACGCGGGCTTTGAAACCGTGATGGTGAACTGCAACCCCGAAACTGTGTCCACCGACTACGACACATCCGATCGTCTGTACTTTGAACCACTCACCAAAGAAGATGTACTCAATGTGATCGCAGCTGAAACTGCAGCGGCGGGTGGCAAGAAACCCAAAGTGATCGTGTCACTCGGTGGACAGACCCCACTCAAACTTTCAGGTCAGATCCCAGCGGATCTAATTGCCGGAACTTCGCCAGCATCGATTGATCTCGCAGAAGATCGGGAGAAATGGAACTCGCTGTGCGCGTCACTCTCCATCCCACAACCCCCAGGTGGAACCGCCACCACTTTTGAAGAAGCATTAACTATCGCCAAGACCATCGGTTATCCCGTTTTGGTGCGCCCCAGTTATGTGCTCGGTGGTCGTGCGATGCAGATCGTTCATGACGATTCTCATCTGCAACGCGCAATGGCAGAACTCGCTTCGTTTGGCAGTCTTGGGAAAGAAGGCGGCCTTTCGGCAGAGCGCCCGGTGCTGGTTGACCGCTTCTTGGAAGATGCAACCGAAGTTGATGTTGATGCGATCCGCGACCACACGGGCGAGGTGATGATCGGCGGCGTAATGGAGCATGTCGAAGAAGCGGGCGTACACAGTGGTGACTCGGCTTGTGCAATTCCACCTCAGACGCTTCCTTCATGGGTTGTTGAGGTGATTGAGTCGTACACACGGGCGATCGCCGAAGCTTTGGATGTGCGTGGTCTAATTAATGTTCAGTACGCAGTCGCGGGAACCACGGTTTATGTCATTGAGGCAAATCCGCGCGCCAGTCGGACGGTTCCTTTCGTGGCAAAGGCAATTGGCATTCCGCTTGCCAAGGTTGCGAGTCGAGTGATGCTTGGAGCCACACTTGCCGAACTCCGTAGCGAAGGCTTGATCAGGCCCCTAGTTGGTGCGAATCATGTGGCGGTCAAAGAAGCTGTGATGCCGTTCAATCGTTTTCCTGAAGTGGACACCGCGCTTGGGCCAGAGATGCGCTCAACCGGAGAGGTGATGGGTATTGACACCACATTTGGGCGCGCGTTTGTCAAAGCTGAGACTGCTGCTGGCACGAATTTGCCTGAATCAGGTCTGGTCTTTTTGTCCCTTGCCGATCGAGACAAACCTGCAGGCATCGTGGTGGCCAAGCGTTTGCGTGAACTCGGCCTCGGTGTGGCGGCAACCGCTGGTACCGCAAAGTACCTAGAGAATTTTGGTGTCAAAGTAGACACCGTGGTTGCAAAGCTCTCGGAGGTTGGTGATGGCGAGGCGCCTAACGCAATTGATCTGATCAAGAGTGGAGAAGTCAGCTTCGTAGTTAACACTCCACGGGGTGGTGGATCTCGATCTGATGGGCAGGCAATTCGAATGGCGGCAAACACTCACCGAGTGTCAAGTGTGACCACAGTGGAGGCTGCGCTTGCTGCGGTGCATGGTTTGGCAGAACAGAAGGACACGGAAGTAGTTGTTCGTTCGCTGCAGGAGTATCACGGCCGATGAGTGGACGCCGCTTCCGCTCACGCCGCTGGGTGCGCCAGCATGCATCGTCGCTGTCTTCACTTGGGGGCGTTGAAATTGGCGGAGTTCAACTCGCATCGCCTGTGATGACCGCCTCGGGTACTGCGGGCCACGCCAATGAGCTTGGCTCATATTTCGACACATCGTTACTGGGTGCGATGGTGGTGAAGTCTCTGAGTGCACAACCGTGGGCGGGCAACGCATCACCACGAGTTCATCCCACTCCCGCTGGAATGATCAACGCAGTAGGTCTTCAAGGCCCAGGAGTGGATGCGTGGCTCAAAGATGATCTGCCAGCACTGGTCGCGGCGGGTGTGTGTGTCGTGGTCAGTGTGTGGGGTCGCAGTGTCGATGAATACGCCGAAGCAGCGCGCATGCTCGCAGATGCGGTGCCGTCACAGGTCGTGGCGCTCGAAGTGAACCTGTCGTGTCCGAATCTTGAGGGTCGGCGGGGGATATTTGCCCATGATGCTGAGTTGTCAGCTGAAGTAGTCGCCGCGTGTTCTGTGGCGCGGCTCCCAATGTGGGCAAAACTCAGTCCTAATACCGATCGAGTGGTTGAAGTTGCTGGGGCGGTCCGCGAGGCTGGCGCAGCGGCAGTCACACTGATCAATACCGCGCTTGGCATGGTGATCGATGTGGAAACGGGTGAACCGGCTCTTGGCAACGGCGGAGGTGGGCTGTCGGGTGCGGCGATCCACCCGATTGCGGTGCGGACTGTTCACGACGTTCACCAAGCGATCCCTCAACTCGACATCATTGGAGTGGGTGGAGTGCGCAACGGTGTTGACGCAATTGAACTCATGATGGCAGGCGCTAAGGCAGTCCAAGTTGGAACCGCCACATTTGCCGATCCATGTGCCTCGATTCGTGTGGCGGACGAGATGGTCGCGTGGATGCAATCACATGGTCACACATCATGGAGAGAACTGCGGGCCCGAGGCTAGGGTTTACTTATGTCTGGTTCGGTTCCCGTTGATTTAAACGCGAGAGCCGGTGCGCTTGCGGAGGCAGCGGCCATTCGGGATCGGATCTCTGCATTGCGCTCAGATATTGCCAGTGGTCGCATCACACCAGAAGAAATTCTTGCGCACCCAACAATGGCGGGGTATCGGTTTGTGAGTGTCCTAAAGGCATTCGAGTGCGCTCCTGCGTTAGGCAAGACTGGAGCGCGTGCTGTGTTGCAATCTGCGGGCGTACTTCACACAACCACGATTGATGAGCTGGAGTCTGGATCCATCGCCAAACTAGAGCGCTTACTCAACGATCGAAAGAGTGAAGCCAAATGAGCATCACAGCCGGACTCGTGATCGTGGTGTCTGGTCCAGGCGGTGTGGGGAAAGGCACCATCGTGCGGCATTTGGTTGAACGTGATGATGCGCTTTGGTTGAGCCGTTCTTGGACAACTCGCGAACAACGACCAGGTGAAGATGAAAATGCCTATGTGTTCACCACACGTTCTCAATTTGAATCTCGTATCTATACGAATGGATTTGTGGAGTGGACCGAATTTCTTGGCAACTATTACGGCACTCCCGCACCGGAGAATGTCACGGATCGCGACCTCGTTCTTGAGATTGAAGTTGATGGTGCGCGCCAAGTTAAATCACAGCACCCAGAGGCACTTTTAATTTTTGTATTGCCCCCATCCCGAGATGAGCAAGAGCGGCGACTCCGGGGTCGAGGAGATGAAGAGCACAAGGTCGAGGCACGTCTGCGCAAAGCCGAAGAGGAAGAACCAATTGGTGCTGCGCTGGCTGACTATGTCGTTATCAATGATGATCTGGAAGCAACCGTGGATGAAATGCTTGAAATCATTAGCCGTGAGCGAGCGGCAAGGCGCCCTTGAGCCCTTGGGGCTATCATTTAACGGTCAGTTTGTGACCACTTCTCCAGGAGCACCATGATCACCTCAAGCGATTCAATGATCAGCCCACGCATCGAAGATCTTCTCGACCGTGTTGACTCTAAGTTTTCCTTGGTGACCCTTGCGGCGTACCGTGCGCGTCAAGTGAATTCGTACTTCAACCAGCTTGGTGATGGTCTTGGCACTCTGATCCCGCCGCAGGTTTCGTCGTTGGCTCGTAAGCCACTGTCGATCGCATTCGAAGAAATTGCGGCCGACAAAATTGTGAAGGTTGAGCTTCCGGATTATGCCGAAATGGAAGCCGAAGCTGAAGAGCTATTCGGTGGTCTCGAAACCTCAGACGACGCCTCTGTCGAAGCTGTTGCATCTGACGAGGTCGCTGACGAAGCCGTCGCGGAGTAACTCGCGTCCGATTTTCTCGGAAAAGCTATGGCACTTGCTGATCTGAAAGGCAAGAGGATTGTCCTCGGTGTTACTGGTGGCATCGCTGCGTACAAAGCAGTCGAAGTTTGTCGCCAGCTTTGTGATTTAGGTGCACATGTGTCGCCGGTGATGACCGAAGGTGCAAAGAAATTCATCGGTGAAACCACGCTGTCGGCTTTGGCATCTGAGCCTGTGCAGACGAAATTGTGGAACGCCGAAAATCCAATTCCCCACACAAAGCTTGGTCAACAAGCGGACTTGATAGTTGTTGCTCCAGCGACTGCGAGGTTGATTGGCACTTATGCGGCTGGAATCTCGAATGATCTTTTGACCGCAACACTGCTGGCGACCCGTGCGCCAGTAGTCATCTGTCCTGCCATGCATACCGAGATGTGGGAACACCCAGCGGTCCAGGAAAACATCGCAACCTTACGTCGGCGTGGGGTGATTGTGGTTGAGCCAGAAGCTGGGCGTCTCGCAGGTGGTGATCTGGGTCAGGGCCGACTCGCTGCA
>JBIIRE010000015.1:0-19291 GCA_044341655.1 Ilumatobacteraceae bacterium
AGGACATCATTTCCTATGCACTCACTTGGGAGATCGACGGCGAAAAGATTTCCGACGAGGATTTGCTGGCATTTTGTTTGTTGATGTTCATGGCGGGACTCGACACTGTGGCAATGCAGTTGTCGTATTCGATGTATCACCTTGCGATTAACCCTGATGATCGGGCGAAAATCCTTGCTGATCCAGATCGAGTGTGGCCACTGGCAGTTGAAGAGTTCTTGCGTTATTACGCGTTCGTAACACCGGGTCGCAAAATCATGGCCGATGTTGACTTCAATGGTTGCCCGATGAAAAAGGGCGAGATGCTTTGGTTGCCAATTTGCTCAGCAAACCGTGACCCAAAGGCGTTCGACAACGCCGATCGCGTAATCGTTGATCGTGAAGTTAACCCGCACATTGCTTTCGGTGCCGGCCCACATCGTTGTGTGGGTTCGTACCTCGCACGCCAAGAACTCTTGATTGGTCTGCGTGGCTGGCACGAACGGATTCCCAACTACAGGCTTGAACCTGGCACCAAAGTGATCGAGCACGGCGGGCAAATGGGTCTCACTAATCTGCCGTTGATTTGGGACAAGAAGTAACAGCGGCCTAGCCGCCGATTTGGGACATAGTCCGCTTCGGGCGGATGAAATTCACCTGACCAATTCTGTGGCCCGCCCACTTAGTGGCGACAGCAGCGATGATCGCATCAGCGATCTGGTCATCCGTTGCGTCGTTGCGCAACATGGACATGAGATCGAACTCTTCAGTGGCGAACAAGCAAGTACGAAATTGCCCATCGGCGGTGAGCCGCACGCGGTCACAATCACCACAGAAGGGTTTGGTCACAGTGGGAATCACTCCAACCACGCCTCGGCCATCTAGGTAACGCCAACGATCAGCTGGAGCTGCTCCCCGTGCAGGCATCTGCTCGAGGGGATAAACCTTTTGGATTGCGGACACAATCTCGTCCTGGCTCAGCACTTGACTCGAATCCCAATTACCTTCGGCATCAAGCGGCATGAACTCAATGAAGCGCATCTCGACACCACGGTCTCGACCGAACGTTGCGAGGTCGACTATTTCATCGTCGTTCACTCCTCGCTGAATAACCGCATTCACCTTCACCGGCGAAAATCCAGCGACAATTGCCGCATCGATACCTGCAAGCACGTTGTCAAGATCATCGCGGCGGGTCATTTGTTCAAAGCGATCCCGCTTCAGCGTGTCCAGGCTTATATTCGCCCGCTGAAGGCCAGCTGCAAACAAGTCACTTGCTACCGATTTAAAAGTCGAGCCATTAGTAGTGATCGAAAAATCATCAAGCCCAATCCGAGCGAGTTTCTCAACGAGAACGGGAAGATGTGCACGCACAGTTGGTTCGCCGCCGGTCAGTCGAACCGAACACACACCGAAACGATTCACAAAAATTGACGTAACTCGTTCAATTTCTTCATACGTGAGCACTTCGGGACGAGTTAGCCACTTCATGCCTTCTTCGGGCATGCAATAGGTGCAACGAAAGTTGCACCTATCCGTGATTGAGATTCGTAAATCTCGAATTGTGCGCCCGAAGGGATCGATTAGATCCATGCTGTTGAGACTAGGACCAATCAGACAGCAACATCACTTCAAGGCGGTCACCTGCGTACACACCTTGGCCGTCTTCAACCATGGCGAGGGCGTTGGCAATTGATGTCGCTGCGAGTTGATGGCTGCCCTGTGGCCCTGTTGATGTGACATGTACGTATCCATCTTCATCAAACTTTGCAATAACCCTGTTCCAATGGGTCTTTCCATCAGGCTCGCGTCGCATGTCATCGTCAGCGATCGCAAGAACTGTTGGTCGAAACGGCTCCAGGTTCATCATTTGGCGAATTGCGGGTCGTGCAATTAACTCGAAACTGACCATGCTGCTAACCGGGTTACCAGGAAGGCCAAAAATCGGAACTTCAACACCAGATGTGTTGCTCAACACTCCAAAGGCGAAAGGTTTGGCTGGCCTGATTGCAATTTGCATCCATGCCATGGATGCAATTCTTGAAAGCACCGCCTTCACTACGTCGTAGTCGCCCATGCTCACGCCACCACTCGTTAGTACGGCATCGCACTGGTCAACTGCGGTTCGAAGTGCCGTCTCAAGAGCTGCCTCATCGTCTTTGATGATTCCAAAATCGATTGGCTCTGCTCCTGCAGCAGCCACCAACTTCAGCAACATCACTTTGTTGCTCTCGCGTATCTGGCCAGGCGCGAGAGGTGAACCATCGTCTACGAGTTCGTCACCAGTTGACAACACACCGATGCGGGCCTTGCGTGTCACAGTTACGAAGTTTGCATTGATGCTCGCCAACACTCCAGCCACCGCCGGCGTAATGGCTGTGCCACTGCGGAAAACAACTTGGCCCTCACGCACATCGCTACCCGCACTTCTAATTGACTGTCCCGCTCCGACACTCGCGAGAATCTCAACCGATGCACCCGTGGAATCGACAACCGAATCTTCGACCATCACCACCGCGTCAGCGCCTATAGGCATCGGTGCGCCAGTCATGATCTTGATTGCCGAACCCGGCTCCAGATCGATGTCCGCTACTTCACCAGCAGCGATTGCACCGAGGACGCGAAGCTTGACCGGAGCACCTGCTGTTTCACCGGCGCGGACTGCCCAGCCATCCACAGCCGAATTCGCAAACGGCGGCACAGACTCAGCAGCGATTACATCATTTGCCAGTGAGCACCCCACGGCGGCGTCCAATGGCAGCGTCACCGCTGGCAGCACATTGATGTGGCTCCAAACGTGCCTTTGTGCGTCTATGAGTTGAATCACGGTGGTCACGGTAGATGATTGCGTGGGAGAGTGTGAAGGTGAGCCTCTACACCCCTCCCCCACACAGCGGATTTACCGCCGCTTGGCAGGTTGGGGATACGGGTCACGAAGTCGTTGCCGAACTGCGCTGGGACAACGATGCCTGGACGGCTGAGTGCTATCACAGCGATGAGCGCGTCAACTTCGTAATGCGTCTCTCACCTAATTGGCAGATCCGCCAGTTCATTCTCTTTCGCGATATGGAAGACCCAGACCTATGGCTGGCAACTGACGGAGGTGGTCGCTGGGGCGAGATGAATGGTGAGCACCGAACGGAATTCGACGGTTGCCGTGGAATCGACATCGCGGGCACACCGTTCACGAATGTTTTGATGATCTGTGGTCTGCCACTGCAAGTTGGTCACTCTGCTGAAGTGCCCGTGATCAGTATCGACATGGAAACACTGGCAACGACTTGGTTGGCGCAGACCTATACACGAGTCGCTGAACATGCTTGGCGGTACCACTCACTCGCTCTAAATGCCGAGGTTGAAGTTGAAGTTGACGAATTTGGATTCGTACTTGATGAACCTGGTGCGTTCAGCCGGATCCTCGGGACCTAAGCCACTCACTTAGCTGTTTGCCCACAATCGGATCCTTGAGTGCGATGTCAATCACCGTGGTCAACCATCCAAATGGATTACCTGTGTCGTAGTGATCGGAATCAACAACAATTCCGTGCATGCCCTCACGATGGATTTGCTCCTGTAGTGCATCAGTTAATTGCAGTTCACCATTGTCACTTGGTTTTAGCGCAGCAATGTCATCCCAGATTGATGGCTCAAGGATGTATCGACCCATCAAGACGATGTCACTTGGGGCTTCTTCACGTTTTGGTTTTTCAACAACACCAGCAAGTTGCACAACACTTGCGCCGAGTTCCGCAGTCACATCTAGGCCTGGCACCACGCAGCCGTAAGCCGACACTTGATCCATCGCGACCCTCGCAAGACCAAGCACACTTTTGCCAGTCTTTTGATTCAGTTCACTCATCGCCGACAACAAATTTGCATCGGGTAGAAGTTCATCGGGTAGCAGCACCGCAAAAGTTGCTTGCCCCACCAATGCACGGGCACAACCGACAGCGTGACCAAGCCCAAGTGGTTTGTCTTGGTACACAAACGACACTTGTACGTCGCGGCCAATTCTCTCCATTCGTGCTGCGAGTTCATCGCGGCCCGCGGCACGCATTTTGTCGACCACCATCTGTGAGGGCTTGAAGTATCCCTCGATCCCAGGTTTGGCCTCATTGGTAACAATGACGATGTGGTCTATCCCAGCCCCAACGGCCTCATCAATCGTGTACTGGATCGCTGGTCGATCCACGATCGGGAGCAGTTCCTTGGGCACGGCTTTAGTGGCTGGCAGGAATCTGGTGCCCAGCCCAGCTGCAGGAACGACTGCGATACGTGCTGGCATGTGACGATTCTAGGGACGATCAGTATCCTGTAAGCCCATGCCTACCTACGTGTACAAATTCACCGACACGGGCGAGACCATTGAAGTTCAGCAATCGTTCACCGACGATCCGTTGACCGAGGCCGTCCATCCGGTTGATGGCAAAGTGCACCCAGTGAAGAAGGTCTTCCTCCCAGTCGGAGTCACCTTCAAAGGCGGCGGTTTCTACAAAACCGACAGCAGGGGTTCATCCAGTTCGTCAAAGTCGGACACATCTTCGAGTGCCACGCCCGCTCCTGCTGCAACACCGGCGCCTACTCCATCTGACTCAGGCACGGGATCTTCGGCTTCAACCACGGCCTGATCTTTCTTCCCCTCCGCATCTCACGACTTCGGAGAGTAATGATCAACAAGTTTCTAGGAATCACGACCGCTTTGGTCGCACGACTGCGGCAAGTCGTAACAGGATCGCTGAGGTTGCGTCGCTTAATTGCATTGGCGCCCGCGATCGTCACTGCATCCATAGTTGGTGGCTTTGTATTTGAACTTGAAAGCGAAAAAGATAATTGGGGCACTCGTACATGGGTGTATGTCGCCACACAAGACTTGGCATCCGGCACTCCAATTACGAAGGGTGTCGTTAAACGTGTCGAGGCACCGTTACACCTAGTCCCGCCTGACGCGATCACAACACAACCAAGTTCACCTTTGGTGCGATCCATAGAAAATGGCACGATCCTTTTGCAGAAGCATGTCGGCAATAACGACACACTGGCCACAGTGCCAACTGGGTGGGTAGTCGCGGGCGTCAAAGGCGTCGACCCCGTGATTGATCTTCGCCAAGGTGATTCAGTCGTATTGATGGCCGGTGGTCAAACGGTGTGTGACCGCGGCATGGTGACTTCGCATGAAACTGATTCGCTAAGTGGAGATCTGAGCGTGGCGGTTGCAGTGCCAATTGAGTGTGCTGTCCAGATGAGTGGTGTCACCGGCAGTATCAGCTTGGCGGTACATGGTGAGCGTTAGTTTGCGGGAACGATCCTTGGTGTCCACGGGCGTGGCTCGTCCCAGTGGTGGCCATAAACACGAGCCGACCGAAGTGAAACAAGGAACGATGCCGCATCGGTAAAGTCCTCGAGTTCGACAAAAGCACCACCGATTGCCAAAGGCACATGAGCATCGCTGCCAGCTCCCGCGAGTAAATCGTGGTCGGCGGCAAACTGCGCTGCCCGCGCATTGAGGCTCGACAGGCTTGTTTTTGAGTTGATGACCTCGATTGCATCAACCATCCCCGCATCGGTGAGCATCCGTAAGGAATCTTCCTGCAGGTTGCGCCTTAGTGGATCAAAGGGATGTGGGATGTACACGATTCCACCTTGATCGCGAATTGCTTTAGCGGTTTCCATTGCCGACATTCCAAAAGGAATGCGCTCGTTGATAAACAATCCGATGATCTCACCCGTGTGGGAGCGAATCTCTTCACCACAAATCACTCTGTGGCCAAACTCGAGCAGTGATTCGGCAAGTGCCGATGCACCTCTCACGGCATGATGATCTGTAAGGCAAAGTACATCAATGCCTGAAGCAGTAACCGCTGTCACCAACTCATCAAAGGTGGTGGTGCTGTCACCACTATGAAACGAATGCGTGTGCATGTCCACACGGACACAACCCAGTGTCTGAGGCTCTGCCAAGTGCTGATGGCGCGCTACTGCTTCATCAGAAGGAGCCGCCAAGGCCCTACTCTCCGCTCATCATTACGTCGTTGATCACGAGGCTCACACCTGCAGCACGAGATGGCAGCCAGTCGATGTCGCCGCCCACTTCAACCACATCCATAAGCATTCTCTGCAGAGTTGACGCGATGGTGAACTCACGCACGGGTGCACCAATCTTTCCGTCTTTGATCAAAAGACCTGAGGCACCTGTGGAGAAATCCCCAGAGATCGGGTTGACACCACTATGAAGTCCTTGAACCATCTGGATGAGAACACCATCAGAAACATCGGCAATGAGTTGTTCTTGCGACCGTGTGCCGGGCGCCAACTGCATTGCCAAACATCCGGCCCCTGGAGTGCCACCGGCATAACCGCCACGCACAGCATTGCCAGTGCTTGAAGTACCCGCACGACGCGCGCTGTACGACGAATGCACAAACTGGTTGAGGCGCCCAGCCTCGATCAACATATTGCGACGCGCAGCCAAGCCTTCGCCATCAAGATCGGTAGCTGTGTAAGCCAAAGGATTGGTCGGATCATCAATCAGGGTTATCAGTGGACTCGCAACAACCTCACCAAGGCGATTGGCAAACAAACTGCGACCTTTAATCACTGCTTCGCCAGAAAGCGTCGATGAAATAACTCCAAGAAATTGGGCGGTCACGTATGGGTCAAGCACAACCGTGACCTTCTTGGATGGCGGTTTGATCGCCCCGAGAAGACGTGTTGCACGATCGGCGGCTTCACGTGCAGCTTTCTGCAGATCAAACAACGTGGGATCTCGACCGACACTGAATCCAAATCCAGTTTGGGTGTCTTCACCATCTTCAGCAAGTGTGCCCACCGAAACATTTGCTGCGTTCTCGCGCCCTGCGCGTCGAATACCGGTTGTCGTAGCAACGGCAACCTCACCCCAGCCATCTTGATAATCCGATTCATCCACACGCACACGTGAATCTGCAGCAATCGCTAGGCGTTCGAGTTCTTTTGCCAGATCAATTTTCTTTGCTGTTGGAAACTGCTCGAGAGCATCACTCCACAGAACCTGTGGCACTGGCTCAACACCATCAGGTTCCGCGAGCCCAGCCCACTCGTCAGGGGTACCGAACGCAACGTTGTCGCGTGCCTCACCCAAAACTTCAGCAATTGCTGATTCATCAAGTGTCCCTGCATACGCAAATCCGGTACGCCCTTCTCTGATGACACGAATTCCGATGCCCTCACTTTGAGCCGAGACAAAGTGTTCGACTTCACCTTCATAAACACGAATACTCGTCTCGCCGCCGCGCGAAGCAAATGCTTCTACTTGTTCACCGGGTTTTGCTTGTCCGACAACACGGTCGACAATTTCCTGCAGGGAGCTCATGCTGCAGTTCCACCGATCGTGAGGCTCTTCACCCGAAGGGTTGGTTGGCCATCGCCAACAGGGACACCTTGTCCATCTTTTCCACATGTTCCAGGGCTACCCATTGCAAAGTCATTCCCGAGGAGATCAATATCTTGCAGAACTTGTGGTCCATTGCCGATGAGATTCCCTTCGCGCAAAGGCTCGGTGATCTGACCATTCTCGATTAAGTACGCCTCGGTCATACCGAACACAAAATCACCAGTTGCGGTGTTGACACTTCCTCCACCGAGTTTGGCTACGTAAACACCATTTGGTGTGTCACGAACGATTGCTTCGGGGTCCTCCGTGCCGTTCAAAACGTAAGTGTTGGTCATGCGAACCATCGGCAGGTAGGTGTAATTCTGACGCCGACCGTTGCCACTCACCTTGTGGCCCTCTTTGCGTGCACGCAAGTAGTCCCACATGTAATCAGTAAGAACACCATCTTGAATCAGAACGTTGTACTGGCTCGGGTTGCCTTCATCGTCAATCCCGATGGCGCCCCACTCGCCGCTCATGGTTCCATCATCAACGAGTGTTACGAGCGGTGATGCAACGAGTTGCCCCACACGGTCACGGTAAACGCTTGCACCTTTAGCGATGAGGTCGGCTTCTAACCCATGACCGCATGCTTCATGAAACAGCACTCCGCCACTTCCGCATTTGATTACCACCGGCATTGCACCAGACGGGGCCGGCCGAGCACGGAGCTTTGTAATTGCCTGATTCGCGGCTGCGAGTCCAACATCTGCAACCTTGTGCCTGTCAAAAAGTTCGAACCCCATTGTGTGGCCGAGGCTCTCATAACCAGTTTGCATTCCCGAATCCCCATTGGCCACAACGCTGACCCGAAATGCAGTACGAACCTGGGCATCCGTTGCGAAGACACCTTCGGTGTTAGCAACAAGGATCTCTCGACGCGCATCGGAATAGCCAGCAGATACCTGCACGATGGCGCCATCGACCGACCTAGCCGCTTCATTTGCTTCAAGCAAGAGTTCAACTTTGCGCGCTTTCGCCACACTGGTCGGATCGATATCGATGTTGTTAACGGGATGTGACGAGGGCGAACCAAGGGCAACAACTTTCACCCCTTTGCCGCCGCCTTTCGCCGCGGCTGCAGCCGCGCGCGCTGCAGTTTCCAATCCACGCTCAGTTAAATCGGAGGTATATGCGTAGCCAGTTGTCTCACCGACCACGACGCGGATACCCGCCCCACGATCACGACCACTCGTTACCTGCTCAACGCGACCGTCATCGAGTCCCGCACTTGTCGATCGGCGATCTTCGGCGAAGATCTCAGCAAACTCACCCCCGTTTGCCATCGCTACGGCGAGAACGGACTCTGCAACTGAGGATTCAACCAACTGACTAGCCATTTCTTAACCCTACAACCGACCTAAATTATTCAGGCATGACACACCGCTCGGAACACACATCGCCATCCGGGCATGTCCGCCACCATCGGACTTACTGGTGGAAAGAGGCCCTGATCATGGGTGTCTTCTATCTGATCTATAGCTGGGCTCGAAACCAGTTTGGAAGTGCGAATGTAAGCGATGATGCCGTTCCCCTGCAGGCGTTCAACAATGCGCTTCGGGTAATTCGGCTCGAACGCGCAATTGGGCTCTTCCACGAAGAAACGGTTCAGGAGTGGTTCTTGTCTTACGACTGGTTAATTCAGTTCATGAACACTTACTACGGAACGATGCACTTTCTGATCACCGTAGCTGTGTTCGTAATTCTCTACAGGCGACGCCCAGATGTTTTCCCGCAGTGGCGTAACACATTGGCAGCAACTACTGCTTTGGCAATTGTTGGCTTTTCGCTGTTTCCCCTCATGCCTCCACGCCTGCTGGACGAGCCGTGCCCACCGAAGGCGTACGGTGGAGCATGTATTGAATCGACGATGCGCAGTAACCCAAATGACGGTGAACCATCGTTTGGTTTTGTCGACACGCTAAAGGAGTACGGCGGACCTTGGTCATTTGACTCAGGCACGATGGAAAAGATCAGCAACCAGTTCGCTGCAATGCCGAGTTTGCACATCGGTTGGGCTTCGTGGTGCGCATTCGCGCTTTGGCCACTGGCACGAAAACGCTGGGTGCGAGCTGCATTTCTCTTGTACCCAGCATTGACCCTGCTGTGCATTGTCGTCACCGCCAACCACTTCTGGCTCGATGGCGTGGGGGGCCAACTCGCATTGGGTCTTGGGTTTCTGATCGGAACGGGGATTCACCGGTTCAACCAGGCCCGATTAGACCGCCAACTAGAACGGCTTTACGCCGATACCTGAGTCACATAGGACTTGCGGGGGTCCCAGCGTTAGCGTTGAACCCGCAATGTTCCTCGAGCAGATCCACTCCCCCTCTGACCTAAAGCCACTTTCGTATAGTGACCTTGACCTGCTCGCAGGCGAGATCCGCGATTTCATCGTGCAGGCAGTGAGTGAGACCGGTGGACACCTTGGTAGCAACCTCGGCGCAGTTGAACTGACACTTGCACTTCATCGCGTTTTTGAAAGCCCAAAGGACGCAATCCTTTGGGATACCGGACACCAGTCATACGTGCACAAGATCGTGACGGGCCGACGCCACAACTTTGCTTCACTCCGCCAAAGTGATGGCCTCTCGGGTTATCCAAGTCGCACTGAATCCGAACACGACTTCATTGAAAATAGCCACGCGTCAACGGTGCTCTCGTACGCGTTTGGGATGGCGATTGCACGTGATACTGGAGCTGACCCTGATCGTCGATTTATCGTTGCGGTTCTCGGTGACGGTTCAATGACCGGTGGCATGGCCTATGAGGCTTTGAACAACCTTGGCCACTCAAAACGACGCGTGATAATTGTCCTTAATGACAACGGTCGCAGTTATGCACCAACGATTTCCAATCTCACTGCATCGAACACAGTGACGATGCCAGTTGATCTTGAACAAGACCTGACCGGAGAACTCAAGTTCCCCGAACGAATCGTTGAAAAGCTTGCACAGGGATTCAATACCATTCGAATGAATCCGGTTTATGTGCGCAGGCAGCGGCGGATTGAACAGTTCTTGCGGGATCTTCCGCTCGTTGGTCAACAAGCAGAGCGCGGAATGGAAGCCTTTAAAGCTGCGGTGCGCGAATTTCTGCAGACAACTTCATTTTTTGAAGCACTCGGTGTGCGTTACCTCGGACCATTTGATGGCCACAACATTCAAGAGATTGAACGCGCGCTGAACGCTGCGAAGGATCTGAATGCAGAGGGTCCGATTGTGCTCCATCTGCTCACACAGAAGGGTCGCGGGTATCCACCTGCCGAGGACGATGATGAAAAGCATCTTCACGACGCTCCGGTGTTTGATCCAATGAAGGGCCCGCCAAAGGCGTTGCCAACCGGGTACACGCAGGCTTTCGCTGAAGCATTGTTGAAAGAAGCTGAACTCGATGACCGCATCGTTGCCATCACTGCTGCGATGCCTGGACCGACGGGGCTAATTCCATTTGAAGAGCGTTTCCCTTCAAGATTTTTTGATGTCGGAATCGCTGAACAGCATGCGGTCACGGCCGCAGCCGGCATGGCGCTCGGCGGTCTACGCCCTGTAGTTGCTCTCTACTCCACATTCATGTCGCGCGCATGGGACCAGGTTGTATACGACGTCGCCCTGCACAAGTTGCCAGTCATTTTCTGCCTTGACCGTGCTGGCATCACTGGTGATGACGGTCCAAGCCACCATGGCGTGTATGACATGGCGCTGTTGAGCAAAGTCCCAGGCATGCGTGTGCTTGCACCTTCAAGCGTGCAAGAACTTCACCAAATGCTGCACGATGCGGTTGCTCTGTCTGAATCGGGCCCAGTGGTGGTTCGCTACCCCAAGGGAGTGGCGCGCACAGTTGATGAATCTGAAGTTGGCACCGGGCTACAAGCACGAGTTGCATTCGAACCGTCACAGCCTGCAGAGGTGTGCATCCTTGCGGTAGGCAAATTGCTCGGTAATGCCATCAAGGCAGCGACAATTCTCAGCGAGTCAGGCACCCCTACCAAGGTTTGGGACGTGCGCAGCTGTGCTCCGCTTGACCCCGCAATGATTGCTGACGCTTCAAAATTTAAAATCGTTGTCACCGTGGAAGACGGCATCCGCGACGGTGGTATTGGCATGGCAATCGAAGATTCGATCATGAACGTCGCGGGCACAGCGGCACGTGTACACGTGCTTGGTGTCCCCACTACCTTCATTGCCCACAACAAACCAGATCGAATTTTGGCTTCGCTTGGGCTTGATGCCGACGGAATTGTGACGACAGTGCGATCTTTGATCGCCTAGCGTCAAAGCCGTGGATTTCGATCGTGAAAGCGAGCTCGCCCTCGCGCACACACTTTGTGATACTGCCGATGCGATCACATTGCCTGCTTTCCAATCTCGTTCATTCTCAGTAGACCGCAAGGCTGATCGCTCAGAAGTTACCGAAATAGATCGTGGTTGTGAGTCAGCATTGCGCACGCTCATCGAAGCATCGCGACCCGGGCATGGTGTCGTGGGCGAAGAATTCGGATCAAGTGGGCCGCAAGATGCAGATCTCATCTGGATTATTGATCCGATTGACGGAACGACGAATTTTGTGCGTGGTGTCCCCGTTTACGCAACCCTTGTTGCATTAGTAGATACCTCCGAAGGCAATGACAACGTTCTTTTGGGAATGGTTTCCGCGCCGGCTCTTGGTACACGTTGGTGGGCCACCCGAGGCGGCGGTGCATTTCGAGATGGCCAACGGTTACAAGTAAGCGACACCGTCACTCTCCCTGAAGCACACGTCAGCATCACCTTCAACAAGGGATGGGAAAAACTTGGTCTCCACCATGCACTTGCCGAACTTGCCCACCTAGTAGCAAGGCCCCGTGGCTTTGGCGATTTTTGGCAACACATGTTGGTCGCTGAGGGATCCATTGATGCGGCGGTAGATGCCATTGGTGTGGCGCGCTACGACCTCGCTGCGCCAAAGATCATCGTGGAGGAAGCCGGTGGCCGATTCACTGACCGCCATGGCGCCGAAACCCTTACCAGCAAGAGTGCAATCAGCAGCAATCACCGCCTACACGAATCGGTGCTAAAACACCTTCAGGTATGAGCCGACGCATAGTTATTAAAAATGGTCTAGTCGTAGACGGTATGGGTGAGTCATCACCTGCACGACACGCTGACGTTGCATTCGCTAACGGCACCATCACTGAGGTTGGCAACATCACAACTTCGAGCGCAGACCAGGTTATTGATGCCGAGGGAATGATTGTTACGCCAGGATGGGTCGACATCCACACCCACTACGACGCACAGGTCAGTTGGGATGCTTACATGACACCGAGTAGCTGGCACGGCGTCACAACTGCAGTGATGGGTAACTGCGGTGTGGGTTTCGCTCCTGTCCATTCAACTGATCACGATCTGCTGATCGAATTAATGGAAGGCGTGGAAGATATCCCCGGCAGTGCTATGTCTGAAGGCATCACCTGGGACTGGGAAAGTTTTCCCGAGTACTTGGATGCAATTGAGCGCCAGCAGCGGGTGATGGATATTGGAACTCAGATCGCCCATGGTCCACTGCGCGCATTCGTGATGCGAGAACGCGGCGTGGCTAATGAACCAGCAACTGCTGAAGACATTGCGCAAATGTCAGATCTTGTTGAAAGTGCTGTTCGTGCAGGTGCACTTGGTTTCAGCACTAGCCGTACACCAATACATCGAAGCAAGAGCGGTGAACTTGTACCTGGAACCACAGCAGATGCCGATGAGCTTCTCGCCATTGGCGAAGCAATGGCTCGTGTGGGTCATGGACTATTGCAGTTCGCGCCCGAACACGTAAATCTGCTGACACATGAATGGGGATGGATGCGTGAGTTCGTGCAGCGCACTGGACGCCCCGTCTTCTTCAACATGAATCAGTCTGATGTCGCACCCGATTTGTGGCGTGATGTTCTCCAGCATCTAGATGCTGCTCACCGTGATGGCTTGCCAATTTACGCCGCAGTTGCTGGGCGCGCTGTCGGAGTGATGATGTGCTTGCAGGGTAGTTTGCACCCATTGCAATTGCATCCCGCCTATTCCGAGGTTGCACACCTTCCTCTTGAAGATCGCGTTAACGCTCTCATGGCTCCTGATCGCAGGTCGCGAATTATTGATGACGAACCCCCGGGATTTGCCGAGATCATGATGGGTGTCTATGCCAAGAGTTTTCTCGTTCATGGAGCAGACATTGACTATGAACCCGACCCTCGCGACAACATCTATGGAGTCGCAACAAAGCTTGGTGTAAAGCCAATTCAGGTTCTTCTCGATCACATGTGCTCAGACCATGGCAACGGAATGATCTACATGCCGTTTTTTGGATACAACTACGGAGATCTTTCGTTTGTCGAAGCTGTCCAACAGCACCCACACACGCGAATAAGTCTCGGCGATGCTGGTGCACATTGTGGAGCAATCTGCGACGGCGGTATCCCCACATTCATGCTGACCCATTGGGTTCGCGACCGTGCTCGCGGCTCAAAGATGTCGATTGAACATGTGGTCCACCGTCAAACCAGAGAGACTGCTATCACCTACGGCTTAATGGATCGTGGTGCAATCGTTCCCGGTCTGCGCGCTGACCTAAATGTCATTGATTTTGACAATCTCAGTTTCACGACACCGAAAATGGCGTTTGATTTCCCTGCAAATGGCAAACGGTTGATTCAAAAAGCCAATGGATACAAGGCCACTTTCGTAAATGGCGTACAGACCATCGCAAATGACGAGTTCACCGACCAATTTCCAGGGCGCTTAGTCCGCGGCCCACAATCCGTCTGATCGGATACGGTGAAGGTATGCCCAGATGGAGACACACTTTTGCCGTTGCTATTGGAATCCTTGGAGTGCTCATTGGTGCTCTTCTCGCAATCGCCGTCGGTGACCCTGCTGTGCTGATGGTTGTAGGTGGCGGTGCGTCCACCGGAATTGGGTACTGGCTCGGCGCAGTCCTTCATCGCCGCAAGTCGGCTTGATCACCTACTACGTAGCCAGACTCAACGAACGCTTCGTCTCCCCTGCCTTGCGCACGGATTTAATCAACCTTGCATCTGACTGGCTCGCTGACAACTATCCGATTGAAGATCGTGCAGACGGTGTGCGAGTGCGTGTTCGTGAAGCAGAAGATGATCCTGTTTGGCGAGTAGTGGTTGATGACAATCGTGACCCGACCAAGCCTGCTACCTCAACAACGGTCACCGTTGTGCTGGATGACTCCGAGGATCTCACATTTGATGTTCGCTGTGTTGCCATTCCGTACGGTGACTCGGTGTCACCTCGGCAACCACTGCCACTGCCCCCTTTGCACCTGACCCGGCTCGTTGCTGCTGCTGCGTCAATGCTCGAATCTCGGGACGTGGGCTGGCAGATTCAACCGAACGCTGTGAGTCTTCGCACCGAACTTGATGGTCAAAGTCTCGGTGCGATCATTGGTCTACCAACTCGAAAACTTCCATTGTTTGTTTTCGCACCGAAGGAAGGCCCTTCGGCAACACAGTTGCCAAAACAAATTCCTGTGCTGCTCGCGGCGAATGCCCACTGCGTAATCGTTGAGACACGCAGCGCCGCCGATGGTCTCGCGGCTGTTTGGGGTTCAAACCTTGTTCAACCCGGCACCATTGCCGTTATCTGGCCGGGGAACAAAGGTGTCAACTCATGGCAGACCGGTGGCGCAGCAGCTGACGAGATTAACAACAAGATCTTCGCCGCTGCTCGTGCTGTTATCGATGGGGCAAGCGGATCACTTGGTCCTGTCAGATTGCCCATGATGCGACCAACCACAGAACTCGTTGCCAAGGCAGTTGAGGACGATGTATCAGCATTAGCGCTACAGCTGGAAGCGTTGTATGACGAAATTGAAGAGCTCCAAAGTGCGCTCAGTAATGCCGAGCAGCAGCTCATCAACAAAGAAGAAGACCTAGAAGAAAAACAGCGCCTGCTTGATGTTCTGGTCCTGCAAAAGGTTGGCCTTGAGATTGAACTGGGCCGCGACAATGTGGGTATTCGAGCCTCAAGCATGCCTGACGTGCTGCGACAAGCGAAAGCCACTTGCACCGATCTGCAATTTCATCCCGATCTTGATGACACAATTCAGGAGTTTCAGTACCCAGACCCAACCAAGGTGCTGATGGACCTTCTCAAGCTAAATGCGGTCGCCAAGAAGTGGATCACCAATCAAATTCCGATGTCTTCGTTCGCCATCGAGTGCAGCATCAAAGGGCTTGTCTACACACCTAATGTCTCGCAAACAGCGCGACAAAAATATGGTGAGGATTACACCTTCATGTGGAATGGGAAAGAACACTTAGCGGGCGACCACTTGTCACGCGGCAAACACGCGAACCATTGCCGAATCTATTTCTTTCGCGATCAAGAAAGCCGTGAAGTTGTTATCTGCCACATCGGGCGACACTTACGAGACAAGAAATCAGGCTGAAGCGTCATTGGTCATGTTGCGCACCGTGAGTGCACCAAGCACCAAAGAAATTGCCACCATGCCCATACCAACTGCTCCCCACACTTCTGCCCTGCTCAGCTGTTGAAGCGTTGGATTATCAAGCTGCTCAGTCCCACCAAGCACATAACTCACAACCACACCGCCGATATACATCCACCACCAGAGGGGAAGCTTCGAATACCGCGCCGGCGGGTAGCCGCGACTCACCAGGTATCTGGCGATGTCGTTGAAGTAGCGATACGGAATAAAAATGTTTGCAATCGGGATGAAGAATCCTCCAATTGCCATGCCGTTCGAACCCCTTGCTGGATATCCGAGGTCACGCATGTTGGCAACGTTTTTGTAGGTCCAGATGATGAGCAACACGAACACTGCAATGCCTGCGAACCCGAGCATCCCAGCGAAAGTTGCGACCATGTCGTCAGCATCAGCAACGGTGCTCGAAAACGAATCAACTTTTCCATCCATCACATCTTGAACAACTGAATATCGATTAAAACGCGCAAACGCCGCCAGCGCTGCTAAACCCGCCGCGATGAACATAATCACACTCAATGCTGTACCAACACCAGCAACCCGGCGTAGTCCAAAGGAGGGCTGGTAGGGCCAGGTTGGCGGGGGAAGTTCGCTCATCAGAACAACTTAGGTGCCCAAGTTGCGCATCACGTGCAATCAGGTCAGGTAAGGATTGGTGCCACTTGCATGGTCCGTAACATCGACCACTTTTTCAACTTCGGGCACCATCTCAACAATCTTGGCTTCAACGCCACCCATCATGGTCATCTTGCTCATCGAACATCCCTGGCAGCCACCACCCATTGATGTGAACACCACGCCTTCACCGTTGTGCCCTACGTAAGTGACATACCCACCGTGAGCAGCCAGCATCGGATTCACATCTACCGCGATCACTGCTTCAACTGCCGCTGAAAGCTCATCGCCCTTCACCAGCCCTTCAATGTTGACTTCCAGTGGTGCTGGCTTGTTTGGATTGCGCATCACAAAGCCGGATGAATCGGCGAAGTCGAGTGTGGAGCCACTCAACAGTTCGATGTCTTTGATCGGCAAGATGATCTTCAGGCCGTTGATGGTCCGCACTTCTTCATTGATGGCAGCCTTGGTCACGGTTTCAAAAGCCAGGTCATATCGAAACGGTTCACCGGGCCCAGAAATGATCTCAAGCCTGAGCCCAAGATCTGCAGAATCTGGCTCCTCATCACGAAGGGCAACGAGTTTCCCGTGCGCAAGTTCGGTGATCTCAATGATCTGGTTTGTGCTGTCGGTCGCAGCGGCGAATGGAGAAAGTGGACTCACGCCCTAAAGGCTAACCGCGCGCCTCACAGATTGACAGGTCGCAGTTTGGCCTCTGGCGATAGCATTGGTCTTTAACCGGGGAGCTCGTAATCGCGGGCTGAGAGGGTGGCGACAACCACCGACCCGAAAACCTGATCTGGGTAATGCCAGCGGAGGAAGTATGAATTCGACCAATATCTCAAGACCAGCGGTGTTGGTGATTGGTGGAGAAATGCCCCGCCGCTCGGTCGTTGAGACACTTCCCCATGATCCTTTTGTCATAGCTGTTGATTCGGGCTATCGCCATGCGCGTGCTTTGGGACTCGGTGTTGATGTCTTGGTTGGCGATCTGGACTCAATCACCAAAGATGACCTCGAGCATGCACGGGTCAATGTGCCAATTCTGCACACGGCACCTAATGACAAAGATCAAACCGACACCGAACTCGCAATTGAGTGGGCACTCGACAATGGTCACCAAACGCTGGTAATTCTCTACGGCGGTGGCGACCGCATTGATCACCATCTCGGCGTGATGCATACTCTCGCTAATCCACGTCTTGTGGGTATTGATGTCGTTGCCCACATCGGAGATGCAAAGGTGCACGTAGTTCATGGCCCAACCACAATTGACCTCTCATGTGCTGTTGGCACCACGGTAGGACTTGTACCGATTGCAGGGCACGTGGAGGGTGTCACTACTGCTGGATTGCGGTGGCCGCTCAATGACGAGCAATTAGTTGCTTGGGCCAGTCGTGGAGTCAGCAATGTCACAACTGATGAGCGAGTCCATGTGCGCATTCAATCCGGTGTGTTGCTGGTGATTATTCACGAGGAGAAAAACTAATGAAACGAACCATCGCAACATTTTTGGTCTGTTCTGGCATCTTCTTAATCAGTTGCAGTAATCAAGACACGTCGGCACCAACCAAGGTCAGACTTCTCGCCTACGACTCCTTTGTGGTCAGTGAAGGCATATTTGATGATTTCACGGCCCAAACTGGTTTCGAAGTTGAAGTTGTTACGGGCGGTGATGCGGGTGAATTGTTGGCCAAGGCGAGTGTCACCGCCGGCAACCCCGAGGCTGACGTGCTGTGGGGAATTGATAACACTCTTCTCACGAGGGCAATTGACGCAGATATCTTCGCTTCCTATAAATCAGAACAACTGGATGCCGTCGACCAAGAACTCGTGAAATTGGTTCCCGATGCAAAGGTGACACCAGTTGACACAGGGGATGTGTGCATCAACATCGACCGTGTTTGGTTTGACGAAAATGCCGTCAACCCACCGACTCGCCTCGCTGACTTGGCTAAACCCGAATATGCAGGGCTCACCGTGATACCAAGTGCAGTCACTTCGTCAACTGGGCTCGCTTTCTTGTTGGCCAGCATCGCTGAATTTGGTGATGGATGGCAGGAATGGTGGCGACAACTGATTGCCAATGAGGCCCTAGTTGTGGATGGCTGGACGCGTGCGTACACCGTTGAATTTTCTGGATCAAGCGGTGCAGGTGATTATCCGATCGTTGTTTCCTATGGAACCAGCCCACCGGCAGAAGTTCTGTTTGCAGACCCTCCGGTCGATACACCACGAACTGCGGTTGTGGCCGATGGTTGTTTTAGGCAAGTCGAATTTGCGGGTGTGCTGCGTGGTGCCAACAACGAAGACGGAGCACGAGCACTTATTGATTATCTAATCAGTGCAAAATTCCAAGCAGACATTCCCCTGAACATGTTTGTGTATCCGGTCAACAATGATGTTGTTCTGCCAAAGGTGTTTACCGACTTTGCAGTCAAACCCGAACGACCGCTGGTGATCTCCCCTTCTGAAATTGACACAAATAGGGAAACCTGGTTGGGGCAATGGTTGGCATTAGTGGGTTGACCGTTCGCCGCTTTCAACGCATTGGTCTGATAGCAGCGGTACCTGTACTGCTCACTGTTGTGGTGCTAATTCTCTGGCCGGCAACCAACATTGTGATTCGATACTTTCGCTGGGATCACTTCACCTCGGCCTTCAGCGACGAGCGAATCCAGCGTGTTCTATGGATCTCAGTCACACAAGCAACACTGAGTACCGCACTCGCAGTCCTGATTGGCGTGCCGCTTGCATCCCTGTTTGCTAAACATCAATTTCCAGGAAAAC
>JBIIRE010000091.1:0-6545 GCA_044341655.1 Ilumatobacteraceae bacterium
ACTATCGTACGAAAACAAAAGAGCCCAGCCGGGGGTGGCTGGGCTCTCGTGTGCACTTCCAATGCCGCTTGCAGTGCGGCGCTCAACTGAGAGTTGTGCTTGAACTCTCTGCAGGCATGTCATCTGGTCGGTCACAGCCGCCGGGTCCACCGTGCGGTCCGTGTTCGCCACCGTGACGACCACCTCCGTGGTGTCCGCGGCCAGGTCCGCCGTGGGCGGGGAGAGTTTTCTCGCCTTGGAATTCAAATTTCTCGTCGAAGAACAGAACCTTGTGCGCGCCGTCTTCGAGCACGACATGTGCTTCATAGGCGTAGGTGTCATCGGTTTCCACGCGAAGAACGGTTGCGCCTGGTGCGGCTTCAAGCGCGGCTGCAGTGACTTGATCGGTGATGTCGCCTTCAAGTGGAGTTTCAACCGCTGCTTTGTCGTCAGGCTGATCTGCGGCGGACGCGATGTTTGTGATGCCAACACCGAGTCCGAGTACTGCTGCACCCGATGTCAGCAAGATCATCGCCTTTCGCTTAGTGAATGTGGACTTGTTCATGTTTGTTTCCTTTATTTGAGGGAGCATCCCGATCGGAATAAAAGCAGTCTTGGCAACGCAGTTAAGAGGTTGATACTGAGTTGGTTAGAGCAGGGTAAGAACTCTTCAAAGATTCAGATCGGGCAGCCAAACTTGGGCGAAACGCCGATCAGCTCAAGCTTGCAGGGTCAACTTCTTCGTCTGGAAGTTTCTTGAACACGATCACTGCGCAAACAATTACGAGTACAGCCGCAACATAGAGACCACCGTGCATTCCATCCATGAAAGCGTTCTGAACAGCAACACGTAGATTCTCGCCAGCGTCGACACCAAGTGTTTGTCCAACCTTGTCTGAGACGACAAGCGCTTTTGCGATGTTGTCGCCTGCTGCATCGCGTGCTGAATCAGGAAGTGTAGTTAAGGCAGATTCAATGTTGTTCCGATAGATGCTATTGACAACAGATCCAATCAGCGCGATTCCGATCGCGCCGCCAACTTCACGAGTTGTGTCATTAACAGCAGAGCCCACACCAGCTTTGTTGAGCGGCACACTTTGCACAATTCCACTACTCAAGTTCGGCATGGCGACACCAACACCGCTTGCCATGATTACGAGGAATAGTCCAACTTGCCAATAATCCGTTGTGCGACTCGTGGTACTCATCAACAAAAGCCCCACCGCCATCACGATAAAACCGCCACCAACAACTCGCTTGGCGCCGAATCGGTGAACCAATTTTGGGCCACGCGGCGATAAAGCAACCAATGTGAGGGCAAACGGCACGCCACGAATGCCGGCAGCCAATGGTGAATAACCATTCACATACTGCAGATATTGCGTCAGCATGAAGAACATTGAAAACATCGCGAGGAAGTTCACTGAAATTCCAAGACTGCCGATAGCAAATCGTGGATTACTAAAGAAACTCATATCCAAAAGCGGATTCTCTTTCCGCTTGGCAGTTGCGACGAAGGTATAGAGAAGTGTTGCCGCAATCACAAAGCCGGCAAGCACAAATGGATCAGTCCATCCACGCTCGGGCCCTTCGATGATCGCAGCCAGGAGTGCAGCGAATCCAACAGCTGAAAGTAATGCACCGGTCTTGTCGAGTTTCGTAGCAGTGTCCTCACGTGAACGTGGTGCCAGAACTGCTGACGACATAAACCCAACCATCCCAATTGGCGCCGCAACCAGAAAGACAGATCCGTACCAATAGTGCTCCATCAGAACACCACCTATAAGTGGCCCTATTGCGCCACCTGCTCCCGCGAAGCCCGCCCAGATAGCAATTGCTTTGCCGCGCTCGCGGCGTGGAAAGGAAGACTGCAACAAACTCAGTGTTGAAGGCATGATCAATGCGGCGCCGATTCCCATGACCGCACGACAGAAAATCAGATTATTTGCTGAAGTCATGAAGGCACAGGCGATTGAGGCAGTGATGAAGATACCAAGACCAATCAGCAAAGCTCCCTTGCGTCCAAAGCGGTCGCCAAGTGCACCTGCGGGCAATAACAGTGCTGCAAAGACAAGCGCGTAAGCATCAATGATCCAGAGAATCTGGGTATCGGTTGGACTTAGTTCAGATGCCGCAAGATGAGGGATAGCCACATTGACGGAACTGACAGTGGCAACTATGAGTACCAGACTCAAGCACAAGGCACCGAGAATGGCGTATCGACGCGCAAAAGTGCGTGGATCGACACCATCAAGATCGTCAGCAAGCAAAGGGGATGTTGACAAATTGAGTCCTTTAGTCGGAAGTGATCAGCCGAAAATCTGGTTACCCAGCGGCAAGACAATCAGCAATGCACCGACGATCAAGGGGAAAAAGAGCAAAGGGTTACGTTCTTTTACTCGTGTGAGAGTGAGATATGAAAGTGCCACTGCGACTGCCGCAAACGGGAATGCCAGAAGATAACTACCGACAAACATCCCGAGAACGATGCCAATCAATGATGCAATCAAAGCAACGCGCCCAGCAGGTGTTGTCGGGAGCCAATCACGTGGAGTTATCTCAGGGCCGTAGGTATTGCGCATCACGGTGTTGTAGATGAAAGCGCCAACGGCGAGGACAACTGGTACAAGAAAAATCATTGTTCTAACTCTAGGTGTCCTGCATCAGCGGAAGGAGCAAGACTGAAAGTGGTCATTTACAAGCCCCAAAGACTGCATTGCCGCATACATCGTTGTTGGTCCGACAAATTTGAACCCCCGCTTAGACAGGTCTTTGGAGAGCGCAATTGACTCTGGGGTGACTGCAACATGGTCGCCAATAGATCTGGGAGTCTTCGGTGGTTTTGATGGCGCATGGGACCAGAAAATCTCGCCGAGTGAAAGATTCGACTCAATCAAGTTGAGCATTACTTTGGCATTACCGATTGCAGCTTCAATTTTTTGCCGGTTACGAATGATTCCTTCATTTTGCATGAGGCGCTCAATATCGCGTGCGCCATAACGGACCATTTTTTGTGGATCAAAATTGTCAAAAGCCAGTCGGAAGGTCTCACGCTTGCGAAGAATGGTGATCCAAGACAGCCCTGCTTGAAATCCTTCAAGGCAGATTTTTTCAAATACCTTTTGGTCATCATGCTCGGGTCGACCCCATTCGCGATCGTGGTAATCCATGTAAACCGGATCATTCACGCACCAAAAGCAGCGTCGTTTTCCATCGGTGCCTAAAACCGTTGGCTTCGCGTCTTTCGTCATCAAAGTTAAAACTACGCTGTTACGCCGTGAGTGCTTTCTTTCTCAGTTTTGGCGTGATCTTCGTGGCCGAATTGGGAGACAAGAGCCAGTTGATGGCAATGACCTTTGCAGCCAGATACAGGGCGATGCCGGTTCTGATTGGGATCACAATCGCTACAGCGTTCACTCATGCAATCTCGGTAGCTATTGGTGCCATGCTGGGTGCGAGCATTCCGACCGAAACAATTGCTCTTTTGGCGGGCATCGCTTTTCTTGGGTTTGCTACCTGGACGCTAAAAGGTGACGAACTTACTGACGAGGAAGCGCAAAAAGCAGACCGGTCAAATCGCACGGCAATAATCGCTGCGAGTGTGGCCTTTTTTCTTGCCGAACTTGGGGACAAAACCATGCTGGCGACTATCACTCTGGCCACCAAAGAAGGGGTAGTTGGGACCTGGGCAGGAAGCACTTTGGGTATGGTCGCGGCCGATGCATTAGCGATTTTGGTGGGCTACCACCTGAAATCAAGGCTCCCAGAGAAAGCAATTCGCATTGGCGCGGCTGTAGCATTTGCAGTGTTCGGCATTCTCTTGATCGCCGAAGCTATTGGTGGGTGATACCAAATGAACATCTTGGTGATAGGTGCCGGCGGAGTCGGAGCCTCAATCGCCTCGATTGCTGAGACCAGGCAGTTTTTTTCGCACTGCTATATCGCGGATATCTCGCTTGACCGTGTCAAAAATGCAATCGAAGCCCTTGACGATCCGAGTCGCTTTAGCGCAAAGGTTGTTGATGCCCGAAGCACCAAAGACCTCGTTTCACTGATTGGGGAAACAAAGGCAGACATCATTGTCAACGCCTGCGACCCTCGACTCAACGAGCCAATCTTCCGAGCTGCTTTCGAAAGTGGCATTTCATACATGGACATGGCGATGAATCTGTCGACGCCACATCCAGACAACCCTTATGAAGAGGTTGGCAAGGAACTCGGTCATGACCAGATCGCTGAAGATGAGCTTTGGCGTGAAAAGGGAATTCTTGCGTTGATTGGAATGGGTGTTGAGCCCGGCCTGAGTGATGTGTTTGCGCGTTACGCAAGTGATCATCTGTTTGACACGATCGATGAGATCGGTGTGCGCGATGGATCGAATTTGTCAATTGATGGACTCGACTTTGCGCCGACCTTCTCTATCTGGACAACGATTGAAGAATGCTTGAACCCGCCTGTGGTGTGGGAAAAGAAGCGTGGCCTGTTCACAACAGACTGCTTTAGTGAACCCGAGATCTTCCATTTTCCAGCGGGAATCGGACCAATCGAGTGCGTGAATGTGGAGCACGAAGAAGTCATCTTGATCCCGCGTGAAATTGACTGCCAGCGCGTCACATTCAAATATGGTTTGGGTGCAGAGTTCATTGACTGGTTGAAAACTTTCGCCTATCTAGGTCTTGACTCAACAGAAAAGATCAAAGTTGGTGACGTAACTGTGGCACCACGCGATGTGCTTGCGGCGGTGTTGCCGGATCCGTCTCGACTCGGCCACTTGATGCACGGCAAGACCTGTGCTGGCACTTGGGTGAAAGGGACTTACGACGGCGAGCCACGTGAGGTTTATCTGTATCACGTTGCTGACAATGAGATCACCATGCGTGAATGGGGATCACAGGCTGTTCTGTGGCAGACCGCAGTGTGCCCTGTTGTTGCACTTGAGTTGTTGTCGACAGGTGGTTGGAAAGGCACGGGAGTCAAGGGCCCTGAGGCGTTTGATGCAATGCCGTTCCTAAATTTGCTTGGCGAATATGGGACACATCACGGAATGGTCGAGATGGGTAAAGGCCTGTGGCCTCATCCACGATCAACTGGTCAGCCTGGTTGGGATCGCCCGGTGCGTCGCGCGATCAAACCAGCAACCGTTTAGCGCCGCAAGTCTTCGGCGGACTGGCGCACTTGCCAGTCTTTGTCGTTCAATGCTTTGTCGATTGCGGCTTCAACTTCGATGCCATCAAATGGTGCAAGTGCGAGCACAGCCCTGCGTCTGATTGCGGGTTTGTCCTCGCATCCAGCGAGGATCACGGGCAGAGCCCGGTCATCGCCAAGTGCTCCAAGTGCGGCAATTGAAGCTTCACGCACAAGAGGGTGAGTGTGCTCGACCCCGAGATTCAACAAGCGTGCAAAAACATCTTCTGATACGGACTCGCGTTCCCCGCATGCCCACGCGCCCATCTCAACTACTAGATGCTCAGAGTCATTAAGCGCAATTGTGAGGTCAGCAGAATACTTAGCGGATAGTTCCGCTGCCGCTAGGCGCACATCCATTTCGGTGTCGCGCAAGCATGATTCAACTTGTTCAGAATTCAGTACACCAAGACGATCAAGCGCAAAAAGTGCAGCTACACGTACCCGCGAGTCCGACGAGGCCAATCCTTGTTGGGCGACCTCTGAGTCACCACGATGCCCGGCGACAATTACTTCAACTTCGGATGGCGCAGTCATTTCGCTGGTCATTGCAAAAAGTCTGTAATAGAGGTGACAACCACGGCAACAAATATCGCCAAGATGAAGGCAAGGATTGCCCCGGTAACAACAGCGCCTCCTATTAACTTTCCACCAGTTCTGGCTAGGTCGGGATGATCGGCAGTTGATTCATATTCAGTTGGGAGTTGACTAACTCGGGCCGCATTGCTCTTGGGCTGATTGCTGAAGGTGTTTCGTCGACCAAACAGAATTACGATCGCAATACCGAGTGCAGCAACAAGGATTGTGCGGATGGACACTTCAAGCGATGACACAGCAATTGAAAGCGTACTCCCACCACCTGTGGATGTTGGGCGCGTACACCGCCGGCTTTGGTGGGCGCTTCCAATGCTCACCGTTGGAGCACTGATTCTTCTGGCAATTTCCATTGCTGGCTCGAAGATGATCGACCAGTGGGAAACCGCACCTGGACAGGCCGAAGCAGTTGCTGATCGCATCGAAATCTCCGAAGCAACTCGGTATCGCGCCGTAAACAAAGTGATGTTCGTTTCCGCATTCGGATCACGTTTGACCGCACTTGAATCTTTCATCGGATGGCTTGACCCCGATGTCGATGTGCAAGGAAAGAACGAGCGCTTTGGATCAATTTCACCAGCAGATCAGAGACGTCTTGGATTCCAAGACATGGCGACCGCGAAGCAGATTGCTGAGTACGTAGCTCTTGAAAAGCTTGGTTATGAAGTGAGTATCACCGAAGGTGCAGTCATTGTTTCGGATCTTGTTTGCGAAGCGACACCAGCACGTGACAGCGCTTGTGAGGTGCTAGAAATCGGCGACATGATCACGAGTGTGAACGGGGAAGA
>JBIIRE010000092.1:0-6527 GCA_044341655.1 Ilumatobacteraceae bacterium
AGGCCGCTGGTGTTCTGAAGTACCGCAAGCGCAAAGAGAAGGCCGAACGCCGCTTGGAGGGAACCGAAGCAAATCTGTTGCGAGTACAGGATTTGCTGCGTGAAGTTCGCAGGCAACTGCGCCCACTCGAGCGCCAGGCAGAAGCGGCTCGACGCCACGGTGACCTCGTACAAGAATTGCGCGCGCTCCAGCTGTACCTAGCTGGTCGCGAGGTGAGCAGTCACCGCACTCGTTTAACAACTCTCGCCCAGGATCGCGCACAGGCCGAGGAGAACGACAAGAACCTTCGTGCCCGACTCGCACAGTTAGATACCGAGGTATTGGCCGCCGAAGCAGAGCTCACTGCTCGCGGTGATTCTGGATTGTCCGACAAATTGGTGCGTATCGAACAATTGCGTGAGCGCGCCCGTGGCCTCAATGCGATCATTGCCGAACGCCGTCGCTCTATGGAACGCGATCGTGGTCAACTCATGGACACCGGGTTGGTCGCCACACTTGAAGCCGATAGTGCGCGACTGCGCAGTGAGATTGATGCCGTCGAAACTGAGCTGGCGACAATTCAACCTGATACCGATCAGCTGGTGGCCGATGAGGCTGCATTTGAACGCGAGCGCGCTGCACTGGAGTCGGGCACGATTGCGGCAGGCCCATCCACCAGTGCCGCGAGTGCGGCTGCAGAAGTGCGCGGCGAATTGCGTACATTGCATTCGTCCCGAGAGCGCGACACGGAGGAGAACCGCCGCCTTGATGTGCGCGCAACCCAACTCGGGGATCGACTCAGCAGTATCGAAAATGAAATCGCGCGGTTGACAGCCGAACTCGCGCAGTTTGATGCCGTTGAAGCTTCACTCGTTGACGATTTTGATCGCGCGCAGCGTCGTGTTGCGCAGGCGGAATCTCAGGTGGAGGCTGCCACCACTGCGCGATCCGATGCCCACAGCGCAGAGACCCGCTGGACCTCAAGAGTTGACGCGCTACAGCTCGCACTTGAAGGTGCACGTGCCAAAGCGGGAGTTAAGGCTCTCGCGGATGTTGATGGTGTGATCGGCACACTTCTTGATGTGGTGGTCATCGATGCCGGTTGGGAAGATGCAATTGAAGCCGCACTCGGAGAAGCGCTTGCAGCAGTCGTGGTGCGCGATCGCTCCGTGGCCCGCAATGCGTTATCGAAGTTCCGCTCCGGATCAATGAGTGGTGCTGTGCTGGCACTTGGTGTTCAGCCAGGTGCTGTTCGCAATGACTCAGTGCGACAGCACGTCGGTGCGCGCGATGGCGGTGACGCCAATGCCGTGAACCAACTCCTCGATGCACTCCTTGGCCAGATCGTTGTTGCAGTGGACTGGTCTGCTGCGCTGGATGTGGTTGCAACTAATCCAGGAGTAGTTGTGGTTACGCGTGACGGTGACCGCTTCTCAGCATCGGGATGGAGGATTGGCACCGCAGGAGGTGGCGCAACCGCTGCGGCGCTCGAAGAGGCTATTCAGCGTGCACAGTCAGCTTCGGCTGAACTTGCACGAACTGATTCTGATCTCGCTGCGGCCCGCTCAGAACTCGTTGATGGCAAACGCGAACTCGCTGAACTCCAAGGGCGTTTGGATGCCCATGACCATCGCAGTGATGCAGCGCGTGATTCTCTTGCCCGATTGAACGGCGAACGACGCGAAGTGCTTGCTGAAACCGAATCAATTTCTAATCGGCGCAATGACATGGTGCAGGGGAGTGTGCGTCAAGAACAGCGTATTGCCGAGCTCGAATCGTTGTTGGTCAAGCTTGAACGCGATGAAGCAGCCGAAGCTGAGGCAGCACGTGCAATTTCTGCCACTCGTACTGAGATCGAATCGCGAGCCGCATCGCTTGGTTCACGTCGCAAAGACCTTGAGGTGCGTAGCGCTGGCCTGATTGAGCGCCAACAGTTCCTGCATCGCCGTCTCGAAGAAACCGAAACTCGGCTCAATGCGGATGCAGCGGCCCGCACCGAGGCCGCAGAGCGTCGCACCAAAATTGAAATGGGAATCAACGCGATCAGTCGCCTTGCAGAGCTCGTTGATGGTCATCGCATTGCAATTGAAGTTGAGTGGCAAGATCTGCAGGAGCAGCGACGTCGCCAGAGTGACGAAGTGCGTGCTGCGGCACAGTCACTCGATGAGTCACGCAAGTCGCGAACTGCTACCGAGCGTCAATTGGAGGAGCAACGCGAACGCTCGCGTCGACTCGAGATCGACGAAGCCGAGGTGAAGTTGCGGCTTGAGGCGGCGGTTGAGTCAATTCGTCGTGATCTGGAAGTTGAGCCCGAAGTGGCAATCGCATCCCCGCTGCCCGAGCTTCCCGAAGGTGTTACGCCTCAGGCAAAGACCCGCGAACTTGAACGCGAACTTCGTCTGATGGGTCCGATCAATCCGCTTGCGCTGGAAGAATTCAACGAGTTGCAACAGCGTCACCAATTCCTTGAGGAGCAACTTGAAGATGTTCGTGAAACTCGACGCGAGCTCTCCCGTGTGATCAAGGCTGTTGATCTGGAAATCCAGACCGTGTTCGCTTCTGCATACGCAGATGTGAGCCAAAACTTTACGGGACTCTTTTCAATGCTGTTCCCTGGTGGTACCGGAAAGTTAGTGCTCACCAACCCAGATGATCTTTTGAATACCGGTATCGAAGTTGAAGCAAGACCGCCCGGAAAGAATGTCAAGAAACTCTCGTTGCTCTCGGGCGGTGAGCGCTCATTGACCGCACTTGCATACTTGTTTGCGGTGTTCCGTAGTCGCCCTTCTCCGTTCTATGTGATGGACGAAGTTGAGGCTGCGCTTGATGATCCGAACCTCCACCGTTTCTTGCAGCTGGTGGATGAGTTCCGTCAAGAAGCACAGATGATTATTGTGAGCCACCAAAAGCGCACCATGGAAGCTGGCGACAGTTTGCTTGGCGTGAGCATGCAGCCAGGCGGCTCGTCAAAAGTTGTCACCGAGCGGGCGCCGCGTCCGCAGAGTGCCAGCGCAAACAACTAAGCCAAATTGGAGGCCCATATGTTGGCTGAGTCTGGACCAAACCTGATTCCCATTGTTGTAATCGCAGTATTGGTCGCTGGGTTTGCCGGTTACTTCATTGTGCGAGGCCGCAGTCGCGGTGGTACGGCACCGACTGACATCACCGACGCTGAGATTGCGCGTGCATCAGTGCCAGAAACAGTTATTGATTCAATTCCTGAAGTTGCTGCTCCTGTGGAAACCATTGTTGAGCCAGCCCCGGCAATGGGACGTGTGCGCTCGGTGTTTGCCGGCGCTATCAGCAAGATCACAGGCGCTGGAAAGATCTCCGAAGAAACGTGGGAAGAGCTCGAAGAAGCACTGCTTCGTGCTGACGTCGGAGTGAAGATCAGTGACGAGTTGCTGAATGTCTTGCGGGCTGAAGCAAAGTCGGGCGCATTGCAATCACCAGAGGCAGCGATCGATCGCCTTCGTGGGCTGATGCTTGAGCGCATTGTCGGATCAGAACGCGAACTCAACATGCTGCCTGATGAGGCGAACTCCCCGAACGTGTGGATGTTCGTTGGGGTTAACGGTGTCGGTAAGACAACTTCAATTGGCAAGGTGGCAGCACAAAGAATTGCGCTCGGTAACAAGGTGTTACTTGCTGCTGGCGACACTTTTCGTGCCGCAGCCGCCGAACAGCTGGCTACTTGGGCCGATCGCGCCGGCGCGGAGTTCGTACGTGGAGCCGAAGGAGCCGATCCTTCGTCGGTGATTTTCGATGCTGTCGAAAGTGCAGCAGCAAAAAACGTGGAACTCGTTCTTGCTGACACAGCCGGTCGTTTGCACACCAAGTCAAACCTGATGGAAGAACTCGCCAAGGTGCGCCGCGTTGCCGAAAAGGGTCGGGGTCGTGTGAGCGAAGTTCTTCTAGTAATTGATGCCACTACTGGCCAGAACGGTCTTGTGCAAGCACGCGAGTTTGCACTTGCAACTGCTGTGACCGGGGTGATTCTCACCAAGCTCGATGGATCCGCAAAAGGTGGCATTGTTTTTGCAATCGAAACGGAACTCGGTATTCCCGTAAAGCTTGTTGGTCTCGGCGAGAAGATCGGTGATCTCATTGCTTTTGACCCAGAGCAGTACATAGCTGCACTCTTCGCCAACTGATATTGCAACTACGGTTGGCGCATGCCCGCTGGTGACAACGATTCTGAGCGCTTTAAGGCACTCTATGTTGCTCACTCACGAGAAGTCTTTGCTTATGCTTTGCGTCGATTGCGCAATCCCGATACCGCCGCCGATGTTACGGCTGAAGTATTTACCGTTGCGTGGCGGAAATTGAACGCAGTTCCTAATAATGACTCCGCAAAGCTCTGGCTGTTTGGTGTGGCACGCAATGTGGTGCGCAATCAGGAGCGCGGCATTCGTCGGCGCACGAATCTTGCAGTAAAGCTCGTCGCTCACTTTTCGGGAATCGACTACGAACCCGATCCAGCACCAGAGCCCGAACTGGTGGAGTTGGTTCGTGTGGCACTTGAAGAACTCAAAGAGGACGAGCGCGAACTCTTGCAACTCGTGATGTGGGACTCCCTGACACCGTCGCAAGCAGCCCAAGTCGTGGGGATGCCGCCAGGCACCGCCCGTACAAAACTTCATAAAGCTCGTGTGAAACTGCGTACAGCCCTTATGGCACAAGCCCCGGAACGCTTTTTCGAAAACGGACATGTGTACTCAGGCGAAACGGTTTCGCTGAGTGACACTTACAAGGAGGAACAGTGAACGACAACGAACTTGATGCGTTGATGGCTTCTGCGAATCCAGTGAGTGAATCAAAGACGGTCGCACTTGATGTCAAATCAGGCGCGGAGGATCTGTTGGAGGCAATCATGTCGGAAACAACTACACGTAGTTACAAACGCCTAGGTTTCGCTGGCGTAGCGGTCGCAGCAGTAGCCGCCATCGCCATCGGCGTGACAGTGATTGACGGTGAGCGTGGAGCAGGCGCGGAAGTTTTGCAACTCGTTTTGGCATCGACCAATCGAAGTGAAGCAAAGCTTGGTGAAGAAGCCGCAATGTCAGGCGTGGGCGCCCCTGCTGCTGACCGCATGTACTGGCAGCCGACTGAGTATTCAATTGCGGAGTCATTTGAAATGCCCACGGGTTCCTCAACCGTCTGGGAGTTCACGGCTTCTAAATCGGAGCGCGATGATTTCCGTGCACGAGCAAGTGAAGCAATTCAGAATCTTGGCGGCACCCCAAATGCCGAACACATTTGGTCAGATGATTACGAGCCGTACTACTGGAGTTACTCCGATTACGCCCAGGTCGCAGTTTCCTCAGAAACACGTGCTGAAGATGGCGCATCTGGCGGAGGCACTTCGGGTTCATCAGGTGGTGCTGTCGATCCAGCTGCCCCCGTATCCGAACCAGAACCGGCTGTGGTTGATTGCTCGCTTTATCCAAAGGATCCTGGCTGTTACTACGAAGAACCAAAACCCCCAGTGAATGTTCCAGGTAAAGACGAAGCCGACGATCTCGGGCGTCAATTCTTTGAGGATCTGGGTCTCGATCTGAGTGACTATCAAGTTGATGTTTACGCCGATGATTGGGGCGCCTTTGTGAGTGCTTACTTGGTAGTTAACGGACACAACACTTGGATGGGTTGGAACATTGGATTCGGCGAGAACGCAGAAGTCACCTATGCCGGTGGTGTTCTTTCTTCACCGCGTTCACTTGGTGAATATCCACTCGCAGATCGTGAAACGGTTTTGAACCGACTCAACGAGTACCAATCGGTCATGCCAATGCTCAAAGATGGCCTTGAGTACACATCTGATGTTGCCGTGGACAGTTCACTCGTCGGGCCCCCGGAAACCCTCACGCCTCCAGAGGTGCGCAAAGTCGAGTTGATTCGTGCCGAACTTGGCCTCACGCAGTTCTACGACGTCAATGGCCGCCTGCTACTTGTGCCGGCGTTTGACCTCTACAGCAAAGATGGTCTTGAGGTGACAATCCTCGCTGTGGCTAAAGAGTTTGTTGACGAGAGCACGCCCGACGAAGCCCCGCTTCCTGGAGTGGACACACCCACCGATACTGCTGTGCCGCCAACCGAGCCCGTCACTTCGGTTGATCCAGTTCCAGGCGATTTTGAACCCATACCGCAAGATGAAGCTGACACATTGTTAGGTCTCAGCGAGGAAGAAGCCTCCAAAGTTGCAGCAGGGAACGATTGGGTAGTGCGGATTGTTGCGCGCGATGGGGAATTTTTTCAAGTGACCTCCGATTACGTGACCAACCGTGTGAATCTCGAAATCGTCGATGGGGTCGTGAAGGCTGTGAGTGTTGGCTAGCACCGCCCGCCTCTCGATTGCTCTTGCGGCAATAGTCATTGCTTCAGCGTGCGGCGCCAGTGAAGGCGAGCTCAGTCTTGGTGGGAAAGTATTCGTGGCCACTGAAGCAGTTGGGGAAATCACAATGCCGGCCAAAGTCAAGTTGAATTTCACTGACAGCAACCTCGGAATCAATGCTGGATGCAATAACGGTGGCGGCGACTACAAAGTC
>JBIIRE010000093.1:0-6458 GCA_044341655.1 Ilumatobacteraceae bacterium
CTTCCGACCAATGCCGTGATGCTGCTTCCCGATTGGCTGTGGGGTGGCTGGCAATGGTTTGCAATTCCAAGCATCACCCTTGCTGCGGTGCTTGGGTTAACGCGTCGGCTTGACCGTTCCCTTGTGAAGATGCTGCTTGCGATGCTGGTTTGTGTGCCGTGGTTCTTCCTTGTCATTCATGCAGCGGGGATGGAGCATCCACGGCACGCATTTGGCGTGGCGGTGACTGTGCGGTTGTTCGGATTTGCCTTTATTGTCTATGCCGTTGAACGGTTGCTCGAGTTGCATCGTTCGGCCAAGGAGCCTCATGACCAACTCGTCTAACTCGTCCAGCAAAGTACGCATGGTCGTTCCTTGCTACAACGAAGCTGAACGCTGGCCAGCCGATTACTGGGCAGAGCTCACGGCTGACCCCAGTGTTGAGTGGGTGTTTGTGGATGATGGCTCGGTGGATGCAACTCGCTCGATACTTGATCGCATTGCAACACAGTCCAACTGTTCGGTCATCACTCATTCAAAGAACAAAGGCAAGGGTGAAGCCGTTCGCACGGGTCTTAATCATGTGTTGGCCGATGGCGCAGAAGACTTGATAGTTGGATTTGTGGATTGTGATGGTTCCTTCACGGTCTACGACGTTCAGCGTTTTATCCGACTAGCGACTGACGGTGTTTTGCGCGACAAATTTGATGCAGTTTGGTCTGCGCGCGTGCCGCTCAGTGGTCGCGAGATCTCCCGCAGCACTACGCGCAGTATTGCTGGTCGCATCATTCGCCGCGTGCTTCGGTTTGCGTATCCGGCGCTGCCTTTTGATACCCAGGTGGGTTTCAAATTGTTCTTTGCCGATCCAGAACTGGCCGCCTGTTTACAGGAGCCTTTCAGTACGCGTTGGTTCTTCGATGTGGAGATGCTGATCCGTTGGAGCCGTCATGCCGGATCGACAATGAGAGTGTGGGAAGAACCCTTGATGTCGTGTCTTGATGTGCCCCGAGGTGCGATCAATGTGCGCCAGTACCGCAGAATTATTGGCGAACTGTTCACTGTCGTTCGCACAGCCAAGCACAAGTAATCTCCTTTAGGTGGGGATTGATTTCGAACTCAAAGGCAAAAAAGTTTTAGTCACTGGTGCTGGCCAAGGTGTCGGTAAAGGAATAGCCCAGTTGCTAGCTGACGCTGGTGCAGCCGTTGTAGTCAATGACTTTGTTGGCGAACGCGCAGAAGAAGTTGTCGATGAGATAAAGAAAGCTGGTGGTGATGCGAAGGCTGCACCATTTGATGTCACCGATATCGCTGCAGTAACGGCCGCCATTAAGGCTGTGGGTGGTGTTGACGTTCTGATCAACAATGCGGGAAATGCAGGGTCAGAGCAGGGCTTTGGAAATATTGCACGGTTTCACGACACGGAGCCCGCAGAGTGGAACAAGTATTTCGCGGTGAACACATTTGGAGTGATGAACTGCGTGCATGCGGCACTGCCTGCAATGATCGCTGCCCAATGGGGTCGCATTGTCACCATCATCAGTGACGCAGGACGCAACGGTGAGCCACAGATGGCGGCATATGGAGCAGCCAAAGCGGGTGCTGCAGGGTTCATGCGATGTATTGCGCGTGAAGTTGGACGCCACAACATCACCGTTAACTCGATTTCATTAGGCACGATGCGCACTCCAATGACTGAGGGTCGTTGGACCAACCCTGATTTTGAAGCGATGAACAAAGCGGCACTTTCGTCGTACGTTATTCGTCGTCCGGGGTTACCAGAAGATGTTGCTTGGATGGTCGCAAATCTCGTTAGCCCACGCGCTTCATGGGTAACCGGTCAGACAATCCCCGTGAACGGTGGCTACAACTTCGCCCTGTGAGCGGGTGAAATCAGGGCCTTAGCGAATCTGAAGTGACACGCCAGCGTTTGGTGCCCACGACCGAATACGAAGTTGTTCGTTCGCAACCGTTGTGATCGTCACTCGAATTAGATGCAGGTCGAAAGCGACGCCGTCACCTGTGGGATGGCCAGTGGAGTGCAGCCAGTCTTTCGTGGCGGCCGGATCAAGTTCGGTTGCCACGCATTCAATTTTGGCATCCCCTATACGTAGGTGCTCATCGAGGGGCGCCGAATGCAATGAACAACGCGGATCACGACGCAGATCATTATTTTTTCGTGCGGTTGGCATTGAGCCAATTCGAAGTTGGTTACTGAAAAATACATTGATGCCGCTAAGGCGAGGTGCACCGTCTGCTCTCAATGTGGCCAGCACATGGTGAGGATGGGTCTCAAAGCAAGCTTTTACTTCCGCTGCAAAATCTGGTTGATCCCGCAAAAATTCGTGCCATTGGAATGCTGTCATGGATCATGTGCCTAATGCAGAAAGAGTGCGCCCCCTGGGATTCGAACCCAGAACCTGCGGATTAAGAGTCCGTTGCTCTGCCATTGAGCTAGAGGCGCTAAGCCGACCAAGCATACGACTTTGACGCCGTACGCTTGGTCTTATTGGGGTGATCGAGGGGACTTGAACCCCCGGCCTTCAGGGCCACAACCTGACGCTCTAACCTGCTGAGCTACGACCACCAAGACGATTAAGTCTGCCACATGCAAAGTCTGCAACCAATCCTGATTCCACAAGTAATACGTAGGAAATCTTGCGACTTAACCACTCTCAAAAGTAGCGGGTATGCTCGTTAAACGGCATTTAAGGATCCGAATATGAACGCAACTCCATCATCGTTGCAAAACACTCTCACCGAACGCGCCAAGGAAATCACCAAGCGGGAATTAATCCGCTATGCGGAGCGCACGAAAGGCTCGCAAGTAGCCACGGATCGAGCCAAGAAAGTTCTGCCGATGGGCGTGCCATCGAGCATTCAGTTTTACGACCCGCACCCGATAGTTGTCGCTCGCGCACAAGGCCCGTGGATGGAGGATGTAGATGGCAATCGCTACATCGACTTCGATATGGGGTTTGGGGCATTGTTCGCAGGCCACGTGAACCCGCTTGTGCGCAAAGCGATTGAGGACCAGCTCGACAACGGCACTCTGTTTGTCACGCCAAGTGTTGGCAATGCTGAAGTAGCAGAGCTCCTCGGGGCTCGATATGACTTGCCGATGTGGCGCTTCACCAACTCGGGCACTGAAGCCACTATGGACGCCATTCGTGTCGCGCGTGGAGTTACGGGTCGCGACAAGATCGTGAAGGTAGAAGGTGGATATCACGGTCACCACGACGAAGTGATGGTTTCAATGAAGCCAGCGATTGCTCATGCTGGCCCTGCAGATAATCCGATCGCTGTGCCGGCCACGGCTGGCCTCACAGCGGCGGTACTTGCAGACACCATTGTGATTCCGTACAACGATCCAGAGGCACTAGAGCGTGTGCTTCGCAACGGTGATGTTGCTTGCTTCATTGTTGAACCCGTGATGGAAAATATTGGCATCTGCCTCCCGCAGCCTGGATACCTCGAAGCTGTTCGTGAAATCACCAGCCGTTACGGAACTTTGTTGCTCTTTGACGAAGTGAAAACGGGAATCACCGCGGGTTGGTCTGGTGCAGCAGGGGCGCTTGGAGTTCAGCCCGACCTGATTGCTCTTGCAAAATCAATTGGCGGTGGTTTGCCACTCGGCGCTTTTGGTGGCAAGCGCGAATACATGGACGAAATTACAAACGGGCGCGTATTGCACCTCGGCACCTATAACGGCAATCCGTTGTGCATGGCAGTAGCTAAGACCGTGTTGTCGGATGTGTGTACTCCACAAACCACGGATGCAATCATCGGTCGCAATGAACTGTTAGTTGATGCTTGCGCCAAAGTGATTGCCAACGCCGGGATTCCAGCTCACACGGTCAAGTTCGGTGCCAAGGGCTGCGTAACTTGGGCACCAGAGCAAATCCGCAACTATCGCGACTACAAGGCAACTGATTTTGATCTCGCCTTCGCACAGTGGATTCACGGCATCAATAGGGGAGTGCTGTTGCCGCCGGGGCTCGACGAACAATGGCTGATTTCAGCAATGCATTCCGAAGACGATGCACTGCGTTATGCAGATGTGTTTGCTGACTTCGTGCAAGAATTGATTGCGTGACAACTCGCCCCCCGTTGGGAAAAATGCTTCGTCGTGGCATCATTCGGCGGTGCGCACTGTGCGGTGGCAAAGGTGCTTGGTACACCGGTTGGTATCAGAAGCAAGATCGTTGCAAGACATGCGGGTTTAAATGGGAACGCAACCAAGTCGGTAACTCTCTTGGCGCAATGACCATGAGTGTGATCATCACGTTCTTACTTATTTTGTTAACGATTGCGATTGGCTCAATCCTGACCTACCCTGAAATCGCCGTCGTGCCAGTGATCCTGGTCTCGATTGGAATCGTGGCGATTGTGCCGGGTGGCTTGTATCCGGTCTTCTACACCTTCTGGTTTGGCGTTGATTTAGCGATGAATCCACCCTCGGACGCAGAATTGGCCGACGCCGCCGCTCACAAGAGCGGAAATGCTTGACCGAACACTTGTTCGTAAGTAGCCTGAGCGTGTTCGTTGTGACACCCCACTCCTAGGTTTCCCCGCATGAATCGGGCCCAAATCCCAGGAAATGGGCCCCGAAGCACCGAATCAGCCTGGTTCGCCAGGTTGGAAGAACCAGTACAAGCCGCTTCGGCGGCGGGGACAAGGAGAGACGAAAGATGACTGCAGACCGCACCCCGGAACGAGACAAGGCCCTCGATATGGCCCTCGCCCAGATCGACAAACAGTTCGGCAAGGGCTCAATTATGCGCATGGGTGAAAAGACCACCATGGGGATTGAAGCAGTTCCCACTGGCGCCCTTTCCCTCGATATTGCGCTCGGCGTCGGCGGTGTGCCACGCGGACGCGTTGTTGAGATTTACGGCCCGGAGTCATCGGGTAAGTCCACCCTCGCAATGCACATCGTGGCCGAAGCACAGCGCAATGGCGGCATCTGCGCCTACGTCGATGCCGAGCACGCGATGGATCCGATTTATGCCCGTGCAATCGGAGTGGATATCGACCAGCTCCTAATCTCACAGCCCGACACTGGCGAGCAAGCGCTGGAAATTGCCGACATGCTCGTGCGCTCAGGTGCTCTTGACATCGTCGTTATTGACTCCGTTGCAGCTCTAACTCCACGTGCCGAAATCGAAGGCGAAATGGGCGATACCCATGTCGGCTTGCAGGCCCGTTTGATGAGCCAAGCGTTGCGCAAGCTCACTGCCAACTTGAACAAGTCGAACACGATCGCGATTTTCATCAACCAGTTGCGCGAAAAGATTGGCGTGATGTTCGGTTCGCCAGAAACCACACCTGGTGGCCGTGCACTCAAGTTCTACTCGTCCGTGCGTTTGGATATCCGTCGCATCGAGTCGATCAAAGATGGCGCAGAAGTGGTTGGTTCGCGTACCCGCGTCAAGGTTGTGAAGAACAAGGTCGCGCCTCCGTTCAAGCAGGCAGAGTTCGACATCATGTATGGCAAAGGCATCAGCCGTGAGGGTTCAGTGCTTGATCTCGCCGTGGAATTGGGTGTGGTCAAGAAGTCAGGGGCATGGTTCACCTACGACGGCGAGCAAATGGGCCAGGGCCGCGAAAATGCCAAAAACTTCCTGATTGAGAACCCTGAAATCATGGTCGAGCTCTCCGAAAAGGTGAAACAAAAAGCAGGCCTGGGAGATCAGGTGGAGGAGTTCACTGCCGAGGACGAAGAGCCAATCGAGCTCGACTAATTCCCACGATTTGCCCGGGCCTCCTACCGGGCAGAAAGCGCCAAAGCCGGTCCACACGGGCCGGCTTTGGCGCTTTAGGCTGTTGAAATATCTTCTACGCCCGAGGAGGGCATGACATGCGTAACAAAATCACCAAGATAGGCATTGCTGCAGCCATCGCGTTTTCGGGATTGGCAATTTCGGCAAGTCAGTTACCAGTTCAAGCTGCGATCAACAACGACGTGCCATTCCAACAGCAGTCGGAACTTGATGAGGCAACCACTTCTTGGAATGCGGGTGGCTGGGGTGCGATGGATGGCGGCATCGGAGCAAGGCCCTTCATTAAAGATCTAAGTGTCGTCCTGTTCACCGATGATTTTGCAGTTGATTCAAATGTGCTGGACAATCCCAGCAACGATCCAAATCCCACTCGCATAGACGGAACCAATGTTGACGCCACAGTGACTGCGATCAACCTTTGTCGCGAGGGTCAAGAGCCTGTGCAGGGTCAGTGTTATGAAACGCCTAATCGCGTACAGATCAACTTCGGTTGGCGTGATGGCGGCCAAGGCACCGGCGATCTCGGTGCTGATGGATCGATTCCTTCAATTGATGCAGATTCTGAGATCCGAGTCACCATTGGTTTGAACACTCTTGGTCAGTCCTTGCGGTGGAGTTACTTGGAGGGCACACCGACTTATTGGAAGGTGAACAACATCGGTCAAGAAGACGCCACGATAGATCTCCACTTCAAGCCAG
>JBIIRE010000095.1:0-6413 GCA_044341655.1 Ilumatobacteraceae bacterium
GAGGAATGTGCGAGTGCCACCGTAAAGCTGTTTTTGCGCCACGATGTGATCGCCGTTGGAGCAGAGCGCAAGAATCGTCGACGCTATTGCGCCCATGCCGGAGGCGAAAGCCAGTGAGGATTCGGCACCTTCGAGTACGGCCATTGCTTCTTCGAACGAGCGGACGGTTGGATTTGAATAACGGCTGTACAGGCCACCTGCACGCATGCCAGTTGCCTTGGCTGCCATCTCAGCGAGATTGTTTGACTCCCATGTGGTTGAGGGGGTCAACGGATTAACAAGTGATCCATTCGTGTCGCGTCCGGCGACTATCGCATCTGTATCTCGGCCGAAGGGCATTTAGCGATAGTAGTTGTGGCGAATTGGAAGTGCTCAGCCCATTATTTGGGCGTTGGACCAACTGACGATGCGCTCATCGGGGGTGAACCTGATGGTGACTGATTTGGCGTAATTGGCTTTCGCGCTATCGGGCATTGCGGAGGTCTTGGTCCGGTATGCCCCGTACTTAACATCCATGGCTTCGCGAATGCTCTGCGCCAGTTCATCGGAAACTTCAGGCATGTCTGAAGTGCCCGTGAGGTGAACCGCTTTGAGCTCACGCCAGAGTTCACCTGATTCAACCAGGAATGAAGAGCGCGGGTTATTCCCGATTCGTACCACCTTCTTGGAGCGCTCGGGTGTGCTCATCCAGATGATGTTGTCTAGAACTACATACCAAACCGGCAGAGCAATTGGAGTCCCATCTTTTTTGAGTGTGGTGTAGACACCCGTGTGCGAGTTGGTAACCATCTCCCAGGCTTCTTCGGGGGCGAGCCTGACACCGCGTTTCTTCTTCTCGGGAGTTTCTGACATCGCCTAGGCCTTCAGCTCTTCGCGAATAACTCGGCGCAGTACTTTGCCGGTGTCGTTGTAGGGGAGTTCAACGCGGTACTCAAAGCGAGCGGGCACACGGCTGGAACGTAAATGCTTTGCCACCCATTGCTTTAGCTCGTCGTCGTCGCATGCCGAACCCTCTGCGGGCACAATTACCGCAGCAACAATCTCGCCCCATTCCACGTCGGGGAGTCCAATCACGCAGACTTCGCGCACACTTGGATGATCCAACAAGACGTCTTCAATTTCGCCCGGTGAGAGGTTCTCGCCACCTTTGACGATCACATCATCAATTCGGCCCTCTACGAACAAGAAGCCACCTTCATCGAAGAAGCCACCGTCTTTGGTTTGGAACCAGCCCTCATCTGATGAGGTCGAACCTTGCTTGGCATATTCGCCAGAAACCTGTTCACCGCGAACCCATACCTCGCCCGAAGTACCGACCGGTACTTCTTTGCCGTCTTCGTCACGAATTGTGATTTCAACACTTGGTAATGGTCGACCAACAGAGCCGAGGCGCTTGCGAACCGCAGGGTCATCACTAGCCATCGCATCACGGTGATCATCGGGTCCAAGGATCGAGATGGAAGAACTGGTTTCGGTGAGGCCGTAAGCATTCACGAAGTTCACGTTTGGAATGAGCTCCATCGCCCACTCAATGATTGGTAGCGGCATGCGTCCACCACCGTAGGAAAGATGGCGCAGTGATGGAAGACCCTTGCCATCTTCGAGCACTTCAAGAATGCGTGCGAGCATGGTTGGAACAACCATTGCATGCGTGATCTCCTGCTCTCTGGCAAGACGCACCCATTCGTTCTCTTCGAAAGCGGGAAGCTGGACAATACGACGTCCCTGATAAACGCCAGTGAGCATCGCGGATATTCCTGCGATGTGATACGGCGGCACACTCACAAGTGATGCCTCATCTTCTTCGGCGCTCATGAACTCACAAGAGCCGAGTACGTAAGACACAAGGTGGCGTTGTCGGAGTACCGCAATTTTGGGATCACCCGAGGTGCCAGATGTGTGTAGGAGCACTGCAACGTCTTCGGGTTCGCTCGACCAGTCAGCGCTTGGTGGCGTGACTTCACTCCAAGAATTGGAGAATTCTGTATTGGAGAGGATCGTTAGCCCATCGGCTGGATTGATTAGCGACGCAACATTGGCACCACCAACAACCACTGCAGGGGCTTGGCGCTGAATGAGAGTGTTGAGGCGATCGGTTTGGAGTCGATAGGAGACCGGAACGAACGGCTTTCCCGCCCATGAAGATCCAAATAAGGCAACCGGAAGTGTGGGGGCTGACTCATCCACATAGATGAGGCGATCTGCATTCTGCTCTCGCAGCCAACCTGCGGTTTTCCCAGCTTGGTCTGCCAGCTGGGAGTAGGTCATTCCTGTGGTCTTGTCGCCGATAGCAACACGATCACCGAACGCTTCTGCTGCCATTTCCAGCAGCATCATGATGTTCATTCTTTTGCCTCAGTCCGAGCTTGGAAGTGCCTTGGCTTGCTTCAGCTCAAGAGGCGCACCACCGATTGCAAGGTTTCCTTGACCAGCTTTTGTGACGAGGATTTCAATACCAATTTCGTCGTCGGCATAACGCTTGCCAGTCTGGGTGCCACCTGACGCATCTGCGGCAAGGTCGTTCTTGGTGTCCTTGTCTGCGCCTGGTACTACCGGATGGCCACCGCAACGGAGGTCCACATCGCTGCCTGGGGCACGGACCACGATCATCTCGGTGGTACATGCCGTGCTGCGGAGCTTTTCGCCAACTTTCAACTGCATTTTGAATCCCCTCATGATCAAAAAGTGCTCCTACTTATTACCACGCAGAGCCCGAATTTGCCGAACGCAGCCGACCTGCCGTCGGGCGGTTTGCCTCACCGCCCGAGACCTATAGTTGGCGCAAGAAGTTGCTAGGAGGACAGCATGCGAATCACGGTCGATCCAGAAGTTTGTTCGGGCCACGGGCGTTGCAACGCCATGGCCCCCGAGGTCTACCAGCTTGATGACATGGCTCACTGCATAGTGCGTGACATGGAAGTGCCCGCTGGACTCGAAGACAAGGCCCGACTCGGTGCCGCCTCCTGCCCGGAGCGCGCAATCACCGTTCACGAGTAAACAGCAAAGCTTTGGCGTTCGTAGCGGACTTCGCGCGTCAGTTTCCCGACCGTGTCGCGGTCGTGATGAATGGCGATGGCGCCAACATCACCTATTCCGAACTTGATGTGCGGTCAGTTCGTATCGCAAACTCGTTGGCCCAGGCTGGTCTGGGTTTTGGTTCCGCCGTTGGTGTGCTGCTTGAGAACGCAATCCATACCTACGAAGTGATGTGGGCTTGCCAAAGAAGTGGGATTCGCTACACACCGCTGAACACCCGACTCACGGTGGAGGAAATCGCCTACATCTTGAATGACTGCGGTGCCGAGATTTTCATCACCTCGCCAAAGTTTGCTGCAGTTGCATCAGAAGTAGCAGGCCTCACACCCAATGTGCGGCGACGGTTTTGTGTTTCAGGATCCATTGACGGGCATGAAGATCTGGATGCCATCGCTTCAACAATGTCTGGCACGCCTGAATATGAAGAACTCGAGGGTCATCCGATGATGTACTCATCAGGTACCACGGGCAAACCCAAAGGTGTGAAACGTGGACACACCAGGGCGCCAGCGGGTAGCGCAGCGCCGATTGCCGTGTTCATGACCACACCAATGGCATACGACGAACAAACGGTGTACTTAAATCCAGCGCCGCTCTACCACGCTGCTCCGATGGGGTGGTCAATGGCGGTTCATCGTTATGGCGGGACCGTTGTGTGCATGGACCATTTCAACGAGGTTGATGCACTTCAACTCATTGAAAAGCATGGTGTAACTCACGCGCAGTTTGTTCCCACGATGTTCGTTCGCATGCTCAAACTTCCAGCAAGTGAGCGGGGACGTTTTGACCTGAGTTCCCTGCGAGCAGTTGTTCACGCCGCAGCACCGTGCCCGGTCGAAGTGAAGCAGCAGATGATCGAATGGTGGGGCAACATCATTTATGAGTACTGCGCGGCTACCGAAGGCCACGGGATCACATGGATTGGTCCTGAAGAATGGCTTTCGCATCCCGGTTCGGTCGGTAAGCCCTTGTTGGGCGAAATTCACATCTGTGCGGACGACCTGAGCGAACTTCCGCGCGGTGAAGTTGGCGTTATTTGGTTTGGTGGCGTTCCAGTGCAACTTGAATACCACAATGACCCTGCAAAGACTGCTGAATCAACTCATCCACAAGGTTGGCTGACCGTTTGGGACATGGGTTGGGTTGATGAAGATGGTTATCTCTACCTGACTGATCGCAAGTCGCACATGATTATCTCTGGTGGCGTAAACATCTACCCCCAAGAATCCGAAGATCTTCTGATCGCCCATCCGATGGTGGCTGATGCTGCAGTGATCGGTGTGCCCGATGAAGAAATGGGGGAGCAGGTCAAGGGTGTCGTGATCTTGGCTGACCCGATTAAGGCATCGCCTGAAGTAGAACGCGAATTAATTGACTACTTGAAGACTCGTCTTGCTTCGTACAAGTGCCCGAAGTCGATTGACTTCGTGACCGAATTACCTCGACAAGAAAACGGGAAGTTAATAAAACGAGCCCTCCGCGACCGTTATTGGTCGGCGAAGGGCTCGCGCATCATTTGATCGACCGGTTTCTACGCGGGTGCAAAATCACATTGGAATTGATTGGTTCCATTCAATATCGCCCCACTTATCGGCGGCAGCTTTCAATTCGCTAACACTCCAGCGATGATCAACTGCGACTTTGTCGACAATCGTGTACGGCTGGAATAGGTGGACTTCGCCGCCATAGACAAAGAATGCCTTGCCATGGATCGGGCAGTCTGCCATTGCCAAGTAGGCAACCATCGGTGAGATGTTTGCTGGATCGCCCTTGTCAAAGCCTTCAGGCTTCTCGCTGAGGCGACCACCAAGAGGTGCAGTCAGTCGAGTGAGAGCGGCTGGCGCAATCGCATTTGCGCGCACTCCATATTTGCGAAGTTCTTTGTCGATGATTTCAGTGAACGTGGCAATCCCTGTCTTGGCTGCTCCATAGTTTGATTGGCCAGGGTTGCTGAGCAAACCCGATGTGGACGAGGTGTTGATGATCGACGCGTTTACGGTTTTGCCGGACTTGGCTTGCTCGCGCCAATAAGCGGCTGCCCAACGCGTAGGTACAAAGTGCCCGCGCAGATGGACGCGAATAACTGCGTCCCACTCTTCGGCGGTCATGTTTGCGATGACGCGGTCGCGAAGGATTCCAGCGTTATTTACTAATACGTGAATGTCGCCGAAGGTCTCGATCGCTGTATTGATGAGTCGCTGACCACCCTCCCAATCAGCGATGTCGTCATAGTTGGCTACGGCTTCGCCGCCAAGTGCCTTGATCTCATTGACAACTTGCTGCGCTGGTGTTGCATCCGCGCCTTCACCATCGGCTGCTCCACCGAGGTCGTTAACCACAATTTTTGCGCCCTCTTTAGCAAACAGCAACGCGTGCTCGCGTCCTATGCCACGACCCGCGCCAGTGATAACTGCGATACGGCCATCAAGTGCTCCCATGTCTTCCCCTGTCAGATAGTGAGTCATTTTCGATGACCCATTCAACGGAGTCTGATCCTATTGCGGATTTTGCGCGGTCATTCCTTGACGCGGTCAGCCATGATTGCCGAGTTCGGCGATAGGAGCAGAACTTCTTGGCTAAAGGTGGCGATCCGGTGGCCTGATTCAGAAATCATGTAACCGTGGGCGACTCCACGCCCGTTGGCGGTGGCGGTGCATTCTGATTGAACCATCACCCATTCGTCGACCACGATCGGATGGTGGAACCAGACGGAATGGTTGAGTGTGAGGTTGAAATTTGAATCCGCCACAGACACATGTGGAGGAAATCCCGTGTTACTGATCCCTTGGTCTGATACGTACGCCGCAGCGATGATGCGGTCGTGTTCGTCATTGGTGTCACGGCGGTAGTGAAACCAATAAGGGAAGTAACGGATGTTTCCAAGTGCTTTGCTCACCATGTAACCCGCCGGTCCGAGAAACCAACGAACCTCAGCATCCTCAGAGGGGTCGCGATCATGGCCGCCTGTATCCGTCACGGCACTCCAACGCTCTTTTTCTGACTTTGGTGCCACAGCAGCACTGATGGACATAACAGCGAGAGGAGAGCCGTCTTGGAATGCCCGCACCACTGCGGTGCTAGTGCTCTTTGCGTCACTGGATACTTCAAGTTGGTAATCCACTGCTTTGTCACTAGTGCCACGGCCAACAAATTGCACATGAAATGAATGTGCGAACTTATTCGGAAAGACATCTGCCATTGCGCGCAATGACTGGCAAATCATCACGCTTCCCATCACAGTTCCACCGCCGCGAGGTGCACCACGCCAAGTTGTGTCACTGAGCCGTTCGAAAATCGGTGCTCTAGTAAGGGCAAGAGCATCAGTAATCACATGTTCCATGCCCCAAGTTTTGTGCGATGACCCTCTGTTTGCCAAC
>JBIIRE010000094.1:0-6413 GCA_044341655.1 Ilumatobacteraceae bacterium
CTTGAACTTGCTGCTAACCCAAGCCATCTCGAGACCGTGAATCCATTGGTATTGGGCATGGCACGCGCACAACAGGATCAGATTCATCCACCGTTGGCTTTCTCGGTATTGCCGGTATTGATACATGGAGACGCAGCCTTTGCTGGCCAAGGCGTTGTGATGGAAACCCTCGGCATGAGTGACATCAACGGCTACCGCGTTGGTGGAACCGTGCACATCGTGATCAACAACCAAATTGGCTTCACAACCGCACCCAAAGAATCGCGTTCGTCTTTGTACTGCTCCGATATTGCGAAGTCGATTCAAGCGCCAATTTTCCATGTCAATGGCGACGACCCCGAGGCATGCGTGCGTGTTGGGCGTTTGGCGTTTGAATACCGCCAGAAGTTCCACAAGGACGTGGTCATTGACATGATCTGCTATCGCCGTCATGGTCACAACGAAGGCGATGATCCGTCATACACCCAGCCACTTATGTACAAGGCGATCGCTGAGCGTCGAAGTGTGCGCAAGATTTACGTTGAGTCGCTAGTCAAGCGCGGCGACATCACATTGGAAGAAGCCGAGCAGGCGCTTCAGGATTATGTCGACCGACTCCAGGTGTCGCTTGATGATGCACGCTCCAAAGCGCCAGCGCCGGTCAAGGCCGCGCGACCCCCAGAACCAATTGGTGTATTGCCCCACATCGAAACAGGTATTGAGCGTGGCACGGTAGACGCAATCTTTAATCAGCTGACCAACTATCCAGCCGATTTTGTTGCCCACCCGAAGCTGATTCGTCAGTTTGAGCAGCGGGCAAAGCTTTACCACGAGCAGGGCGAAGTGGAATGGGCCACTGGTGAAGCACTCGCCATCGGATCATTGGTTCTTGAGGGCACCGCAGTGCGTCTCTCTGGTGAAGACACACGCCGTGGCACTTTCAGCCAACGCCATGCAGCACTTGTTGATTACGAAAATGAACGCGTCTGGATTCCGATCGCTGACTTGCCTGGTGCGAAAGCCAACTTCTGGGTTTACGACTCACTACTTTCGGAATACGCAGCAGTTGGTTACGAATACGGCTACGCCCACAGCAATTCAAATGCGTTGGTGATGTGGGAAGCGCAGTTCGGTGACTTTGTAAACGGTGCGCAGATCATCATTGACCAGTATCTGGTTGCCGCTGAAGACAAGTGGGGTCAGCAAAACGGCCTGGTCTTGTTGCTTCCTCACGGCATGGAAGGCCAAGGCCCCGAACACTCATCAGCGCGCATCGAGCGCTTCTTGCAGCTCTGCGCTGAGGACAACATTCAAGTCTGCAACGCCACTAATGCGGCCCAGTACTTCCATCTGTTGCGTCGCCAAGTGCGCCGCAACATTCGCAAACCACTGGTTCTGTTCACACCAAAAGCACCATTACGGATGGCTCAGAGTCGTTCCAAGATCGAGGACTTCACCAAGGGAAGCTTCCAAGAAGTCCTGGACGATCCGTTTATCTCCGATCCCGGATCAGTCAAGCGAGTCATTCTTTGCAGTGGCAAGGTTGCTTGGGACGCGATCGCTGAGCGTGACAAGCGTAAGTCACCAGTTGCAGTGATTCGTATCGAACAGTTGTATCCATTCCCAATTGATCAGATCAATGCGATTCTTGCCCGCTATCCAAACGCAAAGGAAGTTGTCTGGTTGCAAGAAGAACCAGAAAACATGGGTCCATGGCACTTCGTCGAGCATCTGATTTGGCGTCTCAAGGAACGTGGTTACGATCTGCGTCATGTGGCCCGTGTGGCGAGCGGAAGCCCCGCAACGGGATCAAAGGCAATCCACGATCAGGAACTCGCTGACCTCATGGAAGAGATTCACGAAGGTCTCTGAGTTTTAGCGACTCCGCAGTTTTTTGCTGAGAACTTTTTCAAGGTCACTAATTGCCTGATCGGCACTCAGAACCTTGATGGTGGACATGCCCATCGCGGCTGCTGGTTTGAGATTTGAACCAATGTCATCTAGGAATACACATTCCGAAGGCTTAACTCCGAGTTGCTCGCATGCATAGTTGTAGAACTTCGGCTCCGGTTTACGGAAGCCAACGACACGACTCTCAACCACTAAATCAAATCGTGCCATGATTGCTGCAACTTCGCGTTCGTGATCCGATTCGATGGCGTGTTCAGTAGGGCGATTGAAGTTGTTTGTTAGACACGCGGTCTTGTAACCAAGTTCAATAACTCGGTCGAGTACCTGAACCATCTCTGGACGCACCGTGCCGTGAAGCACACCAAGTACATCGAGCCCGGTGAGTGGGTGACCAGTTGTGGCCATGAGTGCACCAAAGCGCGAACTGAAATCGGGTGCGGCGATTTCACTGCGCTCCATCTGACCCCACAGGTGATCGCCGTCATCGCTGGCAATCACGCCACGAATGGTCCCCTTTGGTATTCCGCGATCTGCTTCGAGCGCATGAAACGCCTCAAATGGACTCGACAGAATTACGCCCCCAAAATCCCATAGAACTGTCGTGATCATCGGCAAATAATAAGCCCAAACCCACGAATAATCGCCCCTTAATGAACTTATCCACAGGGAGTCGATGGTTGACTAGAGGTCTATGGGAAGGCACGTCGTAGTCGATGGTTCGAACATCGCAACCGAGGGACGCAACGCCCCCAGCCTTGCTCAATTGAGCGAAGCCATCGACTCATTCATGGAGGAATATCCAGGGGTGAAAATCACCGTGGTTGTCGATGCAACCTTTGGTCATCGGATTCACAAAAAAGAAGTGAAGGAATTCGAAGCAGCGATTGACAACAACGAGTTGGTGGCGCCACCTGCGGGGGCAGTGGGTCGCGGTGATGCATTCGTTCTCTCAATTGCCAAAAAAGTTGGTGCTTCTGTGCTGTCTAACGATTCCTATCAAGAATTCCATGGGCAACATGAATGGCTCTTTGATGAGGGTCGATTGATAGGTGGAAAACCGGTACCAAATGTGGGCTGGGTTTTCGTCAACCGCGTGCCCGTGCGCGGCTCAGTGAGCCGTCGAGCACAACGCGATGGCAAGAACGGACCCGTTGCAGTTGAGCGCAAGCCGAGTAAGGCGGCGAGTCAGCCAATGCCAGTTCCAAAATCCCCACCGCCAAAAGCAGCTACCCCCAAGACAAATGCCAAACCAAAGGTGGAGGCTGAAAAGCCTGGAAAAGAAAAAAACGATCTCCTGCCATTTTTGTCGTTTGTCGAAAAGCACAAAGTGGGATCGCGGGTGAAAGGTGTTGTGGAGTCCTACTCATCACATGGTGCATTCGTGCGCATTGGTGAAGTAATTGGGTATTGGCCGATGCGTTTAATGGCCTCACCACAACCGCGTCGTCCACGTGATGCCGCGTCAATTGGTGACAAAGTTGAACTCGTTGTCGCTGGGTTCACGCCGTCACGTCGCGGGATTGACATTGGAGTGGCAGAACTCGTGAAGGTAAAGGCTGAGTTGAAGCCGGCTACGAAGCCCACGCCAGCGAAATCCACCAAGAAGACAACGGCGAAAAAAGCTGCTGTTGTGAAGAAAGCAGTCGTCAAGGCTGTCAAAAAATCGGCACCGGCAAAGGCGCTCGCTCAGAAAGCGCCAGCCAAGAAGATTGCCAAGAAAGCGCCAGCCAAGAAGGTTGCGAAAAAGTGATCGTCGCCACTTGGAACGTGGCTTCTCTGAAAGCGCGACTTCCACGTGTTACCCAGTGGCTTGAAGACGTCAAACCAGATGTTCTGTGTCTGCAAGAGACCAAGATGACCGATGCCAACTTTCCCGCAATGGCATTCGTTGAGCTTGGTTATGAAGCGGCACACTTTGGGCAGGGGCAGTGGAATGGTGTGGCGATCATTTCGCGTGTCGGTCTTGAGTCAGTAGAAAACAACTTTGAGTCATCGGGCAAACCCGACCATGAAGCTCGGATCATTACGGCTGATTGTGGTGGGATTCGCATTAGTTCTGTTTACGTGCCCAACGGGCGCGAAGTGGGACATGATCACTACAAATACAAACTCTGGTGGCTTAATCGCCTTACCGAGACTTTGCAAAAAAATCTCAAAGGAACTCCAACCATCGTTGCGGGTGATTTCAACATCGCCCCCGAAGATCGCGATGTTTGGGATATCAAAGAATTCGCTGGCGCAACTCACGTGAGTGATGCCGAACGCTCCGCCCTGGATGCGATCAAAGCAACTGGACTGACTGATGTATTTCGTGATGCTCATCCATTGCAAGACAAGCTGTACACGTTCTGGGATTTTCGTGGTGGCGATTTCCACAAAGGCAAGGGAATGCGGATTGACTACCTGTTGTGCTCGCCAGATGTGGCGAATCGGGTTGACTTCACACTTGTTGACCGAAACGCACGTAAGGGCGAATCACCCAGTGATCATGCTCCCGTGATGATCGGGTTCAAGGACGCGTAGAGGTAATTGCGAGGATCTTCGCCGCGTGGCGGCGTGCCTGAATCGGCCCCATTAACTCCGCTAGTGCATCTTCGGTGGCCGGCATAGTCTCAGCAATTCTGCGTAACTCGTGATCGGAACAGATTGCGAGCTCTGTAGAGCATGCAATTCTCGCCACGTCGCGTCGCCAACTACGCAACTCATACATCACATCGGTTTGAACATCACGCAACGAAGCCGAAGCTTCGCGTATTTCTAGTGGGGCAGGAGTTGGTCGGGCCTGTACTCCTACGGGCATGTCTTTCAGCCATGGACTGGGTTGGCAATTGCGGTTGTTGCGCGACAGGCATCTGGTGATGTGCAACTCATGCTCGGCGCGTGTAAGTGCCACGTAGATGAGTCTCGCCTCTTCGGAGATCTGCTCTGTAGTGATTGCTGACCCATGAGGTGAATAGCCCTTTTCGAACCCAGCTACTACTACGCGTCGCCACTGCCGACCTTTAGCGGCGTGAAAGGTCATCACTTCGATTTCATCTGTTGCGTTGCCAGCAAATGACTCCCTCAGCGCACCAGTGGCATAAATCCAGGCCTGGAATCCCGCACCGTTCAAATCTGAAGAAAGCGATTGCACTACGTATTCAGACACGAGTTCAGCAAGCGGAGTGGTCGCAGGAACGGTGCGGAGATCCTCGGCCCATTCAAGCAACTCTTCTAATGACTTGAGCGACTGAACAGCTCGCATTGCCTCATTAACCACGGCTCCACCAAGTGCGGAAGTGCGCACCTTCATGCCCGCATCAATTAACGCCTTACGAATGGGTTCAACTTGGGCGTTGGTTCGCACAAGCACTGCAGCGCGAGGGTCCATTCCTGCTGGCGGTGGTGTACGCAGAAGCTCAACAATGAGCGCGGCTTCTTCGTCTGCGGTGTTGGCCTGATGGGCCTGTACCGGCGGGCCCTCAGGCGCGTTGGCGACGGTATCGGTGTCCATGCCGTTACTCATCAGCACGTGGCGTGCGGCAGCGACAATTGCCGGCGAGCAGCGGTAGTTGTTCGGAAGGCTGACCAAGTGCACCCCGGCAGTACTAAGTGCATCGAACAGTGACGGATCAGCACCGTTCCATCCATAGATCGCCTGGCAAGGATCACCAACAACGAATAGGTCGTCACGACCATCGGTGAGACTGCAGACGAACTGGTATTGAAGCGGGTTCATGTCTTGTGCTTCATCTACATGGATGTGACGAAAGCGCCATCGGATCTGCTCGGCAAAACTTCGATCGGTCTTCATTTCCTGGACAACTAGATGAATTAGATCGTCAAGATCAACAACGCCGCGCTTTTGTTTTTCACTTTCGTAGCCACGAAGAACCTTTTCAAACTCACCAGCCTGCATTGGGGGGCGCCGACCAGCCGCAGATGCAGCAGCTGCATAGTTGGTCGGATCAATCATGCGTGCACGACACCAATCAATTTCGAGTGAGATCTGGGTGAGGGTTTCAGCTCGAGCATTCGGTGCGAGTTTGGACAGTATTTGACTTCTTGCTGTGATCACATTGCGCGGCGCTCGGTTGGTATCTGCCCAACGCTGACGCAGTAAGCCGAAAGCCACCGCATGAAAAGTGCCAGTTGTGATCTCGCGGCCAACTCCGAGACCACTCAGTCTTCTAGTGAGTTCAGCTCCAGCTTGGCGGGTGAAAGTGAATGCGAGGACATGCTGAGCATCAGCAGTTTTGGTGGCGATTCGGTGCACAATGCGGCGCGCCAAAACTGTGGTCTTTCCCGAACCCGCACCAGCCTTAACCACGACCAAACCAACAGGAGCCGTTACTGCACGAATCTGATCAGAATCCAGCCCAGAGAGTGTGTCAGAGGGAGCTGTTTGGGGTGGAAACACGGTCACAAAGATAGGTCATCGGTGTGCCGACTACGCTCGCGCTATGCCGTATCCGCGTCGACTCTTAAATGACAACGAAACCATCACGCTCGATATCCATCCACATTGGTGGTATTTCGCTGGG
>JBIIRE010000096.1:0-6366 GCA_044341655.1 Ilumatobacteraceae bacterium
ATCTGGCAGTAAGTGAACGCCATGCTCGCTCGGGCCCAAGTGGCTGGGGTCCATCGGTACGCACAGCGCCCCATGCGATTACGCCACCCGACTCGACAAAGTTCGCAAGGCGTGCTTGATGACCACTCAAATCGGCACTAACCGGAAATGACACCAGCGAAGGACCCGCATCCAAGATCAAACCCCAGTCTGGATCTCCACAACAATGAACACCTGCAACTGCACGTTGCTCCACCAAGGCAAGTGCAGCTGAGAGCATGTCAACACCGTGGTCAAGGCGTATGGGTGAATCATCGGTACTCAACATCCCAAACGATGGTTCATCGAGTAGCACAACTTGTTGCACGCCTGGGAGAGCGAGCGCAACAGCATCAAGCATCGCACTCGTGTGCTCACGCACTGCGCGTACAGCAATTGAAAATGCGGTCTGAGGATCGAGTCCGGCTCGAACAAGTGCAACACCTAACGAGATTGGGCCAACAAACTGCCACTTAACCATTTTGGGAGCTGATGGTTTGGAAAATTCCTGCTGTGCAACTCGGAGGAATTCACGAAAACCTGCAAATGCATCTGAACCAAGATCCGTACTGACGTGTTCGTGCACATCAACTGCTCGCGTGTCGATGGCAATACTTCCGTATTGACCAAGAGAAATACCGCTTATACCAAGCACTGCTTGGCTGATCATTCCTTCAGCTGGCGAACGCTTCGGCAGTGTTGGAATTGCCGGCAACATCGGCGTGGCCTGCAAAGCAAATTCTGCAGCAACAGTGGCATTGCGAAAAGGAAGACTTCCGATGGCGGTTGTAACGCCCTCTTGCGCAACCTCTATTTGCCCCAATTGCATCCACTTTTCGTATCACTTTGCAGTCGTCTTGGCGAAACCCGATATCAAGTACAAGGCTTAGTGTCATGAATCCAAAAATGATCCATCGTGTTGCCATTGCAACATGGATTCTCAGTGGCGCGTGTCTTTTTGGAATTAGTGACCTAATTAGTCATTTTGGCGACTCTGCTCGCGTCGTTTGGTCTGTCTACGCATGGACAATCTGGGTCCTAGGCGTGTTCTTGATGCTCATTCCTTCAACCTTGGGACTTGTGATTGTGCGCACAATCACGCCACTTGCCGTAGTTGGCGCGTGCGCTGGCTTTTTCATCGATTCAGTTCCAGGGATTTGGCTAACCGGATTTGTGTTTACCGTGGCCAGCTTGATTGTTGTCTTTGCGGCGGAGTTTGGTCATGTATTCGTAAATGGCTCGGCGTACGGCGATGAAATTCGGTTTCTTCTGCGCCCACCGGTTCAGTATCTGCTCCCAGTCACCATCGCGTGGTTGCTTCTTGCGGCCCCCGTTACTGCAGTTGGCGCGTGTCTGGCTTCTCGACAATGGTGGCTTGCTGTTGTCGTAGGTCTCTTTGCGATCCCCCTTGCTCCACTTATGACCGCACGGCTCGGCAAATTGGCCGCGCGGTGGCTAGTGCTGGTACCAGCGGGGTTGGTGATTCACGACAAGATGGTGCTGGCTGAAACCGTGATGTTTCGACGGTTGAAAGTTGGTGACATCCAGCTTGCTCCCGCGAACACCGAGGCCGCCGATCTCACCGGAGTCACTTGGGGGATACCGCTCCAGGTGAACGTGAGCGATGGCGACAAAATCATTTTCCGTCCAGACAAAGAGCACCCGAACGGTCGCGCAATTCATGTTTATGGAATGCTCGTCGCGCCGAGCAGGCCTGGACTGTTTATTTCGTCCTGGAAGCGCTGACGATCCCGCCGCCGACCACGTATGTGTCGGTGGGGTCGTAGAAAACCACACTTTGGCCAGGCGACACCCTGAGATGTGGCTCAAACCAATTGAGATGCAAACCACCGTCTTCTATCTTCAAAGTTGCCGGAGCGGTCTCTCCATGCGCGCTGCACTGCACCATCACCGCGAGACCCGCACCCACAACTTCGTTTGGCTGGCCATCTGGCCACACGATGTTGTCAATGACCTCGTACTGGGTCATCAGCATTTCGCGAGGGCCAACAACCACCGTTGCTTCTTCACCTTCACGTTTAATGTCGACCACAAATTTCTTTGGGCCACCACCAGGCCCACCGAGCCCTCTGCGCTGTCCGAGAGTTACGAGTTCAACTGACTCAACTTCGCCTTCTGGTTGACCATCGGTTCCAACGACACGAGCGCGGCGCAACGGAATTCGATTTCCCAGAAAACTTTCGCGACCACCTTGGCGCGAGATGAAGCACACATCTTGACTGTCGGGCTTGGTGGCGGTGCGCAGTCCAAGTGCAACGGCTTTCTCGCGCACAACATCTTTGGTCATTGAACCAACTGGGAACAATGTGCGATCTAATTCATCGCGATCACATGTGTAGAGCACATAGCTTTGGTCTTTTGCGCGATCGTGTGCTCGCGCAAGTCGTGGCGTGCCGTCATCAAGGTGGATGATTCGCGCATGGTGACCAGTTGCAACGGCTTCAAATCCGAGAACGCGTGCGCGCTCAGACAAGCGTTCGAACTTGAGGTGTCGATTGCACTCAATACACGGGTTGGGTGTGACACCAATGCGGTGCGCATCAACATATGGATCAACCACATGGCGGTTGAAGTCTTCGGTGAAGTTGAACACCACGTGGTCAATACCCAGTTGCTGAGCAACCCGGCGAGCATCTTCGACATCGGACACCGAACAGCACCCTGTGTCACTCTCACCACCCCAGAGCCTCATTGTTACTCCAACCACATCATGGCCCGCCGCAATCAGTTCGGCTGCGGCTACGGAGGAGTCAACTCCTCCAGACATCGCCATTAACACACGCATCGCTACGACCGCCTCAGGTGTGTGATTGATTCAGTGAGTGCGCTGATGGCGAGATCGATATCCGCATCAGCTGTGGTGTGTCCAAGGGTCATGCGTAGTGCGCCCCGCGCAAGGTTGGGATCAACGCCCATTGCATGAAGCACGTGCGAAGGCTCCATCGCGCCACTTGCACAAGCAGAAGCCGCAGACGCGCATACGTTGGCTTGATCAAGGAGAAATAGCAGCGCCTCATTCTCCACACCTTCAACGCAGACATGAGCAGAGCCCGGTACACGACTCGATCGCGGTGCAACTTCATGAATTCCACCGACTGTTGCAGCGACCGTATCCACCAGACGATCGCGCATCACACCCACGCGGCGGACCACCGTGTCCATCTCCGCACGTGTATCCGCTAACGCAGCTGCTGTACCAACAATTCCTGCCACGTTGTGAGTGCCACTTCTGCGCTCGCGTTCCTGTCCCCCACCGAACATGAGTGGCTCAACCGAAATGCCTTGCCGCAGCCACAAAATTCCAACTCCCTTCGGCCCACCGAATTTGTGCGCCGATAGCGATATCGAATCAACAACTGCGGTTATCGGTGCGAGATCCATCCACGGTGCGGCTTGCACAGCGTCGGAGTGAATGATCGCTTTCGGTGCATGCTCGCGTACCACTCGTGAAACACTTTTCATGTCGGTAACGACACCTGTTTCGTTATTCACAGCCATTATTGAGACCACAGCAACGTTGGTGGTCTGGCGCAGAACTTCTTCGAGAGCAACGAGGTCAATCACACCGCCAGCATCAACTGGCACAACAATTCCATTCACATGCTCTACTGGATGAAGCACCGCATGGTGCTCGGCGTTGCTGGTAACTGCAACACCACCTGTGCGGCGTACAGCGCCGAAGACGACTGTGTTGTCACTTTCAGTACCACCACTTGTGAAGATGATCTCACCAGGTAGCACTCCGAGCAACGACGCGATCTGATCACGAGACTCATCAATTGCCTGGCGCGCTTCACGTGATGCACGATGGCTCCCAGTCGGGTTAGCAAATGAATCACGTGCGAATCGCTCCATCGCAGCCGACGCCGACACCCGCAGCGGCGATGACGCCGCGTGGTCAAGGTAGGCAAAACGGTTGGATGGCACATATCAAGGGTAACCACGGCTCTTGGCGCGGGCACGTCCGGGCGTGGTCAACTGGTGATGTGCTTGAGCCAATTGACGCCAACTATGGCGAGACCTTCGCCGACGTCTACGACGCTTGGTACGGCGCAGTGTCCGATGTAGGCGCATTGACCACACTGATTGACCGGCTGCTGGAAGGCGGACTCTCAGGTGCCGAGGTGATCGAATGTGGTGTCGGCACCGGTCGAGTGGCACTGAGTCTTGCTAGGGCGGGCGCACTGGTGACCGGAATCGACAACTCTGAGTCAATGCTCGCGCGCCTGCGCGCAAATGATCCCGAAGGTGTCATAACAGCTTTATTGGGTGACATGAGTTGTGAATTGCCGAAGCGGGAATTCGCCGTTGCTGTGGTGGCTTTCAACACACTCTTCAATCTGCAGAGCGAGGACCAACAGCGACACTTCTTCAACCACGTTGCTTCGCGTTTACTTCCGGGTGGCCTGCTGTTCATCGAAGCCAATGAGTTTCGCCATGTTGAGCGAGTTGAGGTTGAGAGCGAGCAACTACGCCCCGGTGGGAGCACAGTGCAAAGCCGCAGCCAGATCGACCCCACTTCTCAGACTGCAAGTGGTGAGTTTGATGACGGCTCAACAGTGCGTCAGTGGAGAATTCGCTATCTGTCCACAACGCAAATTGACGAAATGGCAACTGAAGCTGGCCTCCCATTGGTCCAACGCACCGAAGATGCAATCGGCACACCTTTCACTGAATTGTCCGAACGCCACGTTTCAGTGTTTCGGCGACCTATCCTTGAAGAACAGTGAGCCAATTAAGACTGAATCCATTAAACGGCCGTTGGGTCACCATCGTTGCTGAACGCTCAGAACGACCCACGGATTTCGCCCCTCGCACCCTCCAAGTTGAGACAGAACTCAATCGCCCATGCCCTTTCTGCCCCGAACACACCGAGGATCGCGAGCCAACACTCGAAACGCTCGATGAAAACGGAAACTGGAAGATGCGCGTGGTGCCAAACCGCTACCCCGCGTTTTCAGGTGATGACCCGATGGCAGTGCGCAACCTTGGTCCCGTGCATGTGATGTCCGAGGCCAGTGGAATTCATGAGGTCTTTGTATTCACGCCAAAGCATGACGCCCGTATCGGTGAAATGTCTGATGCTGAAGTTGGCGCGATGATGGATGTGTTGAAGGAACGCCTCGTCCAGCACCTTTCCACACCAAACATCCGTTACACACAAGCAATCGTGAATCACGGTCGTGAAGCTGGAGCTTCTCTTGCTCACCCTCACGGTCAGATCCTTGGCTTGCCATTCGTGCCCGGCGAAATTCTCGATGAAGAGCGTGCCTTTGGTCGTTTCTCGGGTGGTTGCATCCTGTGCGCCACCATTGAAGCCGAGCACGTGGATGGAAAGCGCGTGGTGCTTGAAGATGAGAACACCCTGGTGCTCTGCCCTTACTGGAGCGGAATGCCCTATGAGTTGCTGATCATTCCCAAAAGCCATTCTGCGCACTTGACTGATGCGTCAACTGATTCTCTGCACAGTATGGGTGTCGCAATCAAGCGCGCTCTCATCACTTTGAATCTTGCCCTCGGTGATGTTGCCTTCAACCTCGGATTCCATACCGCTCCGGGTCACCACTCGGGCATGTACCACTGGCATGTGCACCTGTGGCCAAAACTCGTGACCACCGCGGGTTTTGAACGCGGCACAGGTGTTTTGATCAACATCGTTCCCCCAGAGGATGCTGCACTTGCGCTTCGAAATGCAGCCGCGAAATGAGTCGTGTCTCTGTTGCTGTAGTAATTGAAGCCACACCTGCACGCGTGTGGGAAGTCGTCGAACCGATCGAAAACCATGTGGACTGGATGGCCGATGCAGTAGCGATTCGTGTGACGAGCTCACACAATCGTGGGATTGGTGTCACTTTCGATTGTGATACCAAAGTCGGCCCACTCAAACTCACCGACAAGATGGAGATCGTTGAGTGGCTTCCCGGTAGCGCAATGGGTGTGCGTCATTCAGGAATCGTCACTGGTGCGGGTCGCTTCACTCTCACGCCACTTCGCGGTGGTGCAGCAACCCGGTTTGCGTGGGATGAAGATCTCCGGTTCCCTTGGTGGCTTGGTGGGCCAATCACTGGATTCATTGGTGGTGGGCTCGTAATGCGGCTCATCTGGCGTCGCAACTTGAAGGAACTAAAGCAGCTGGTTGAGCGCGGCGCTTAAGCCTGCACTGATGCGAGCATTTCGTCGGCTGCGGTCCACGGATCAATGTTGCGCTCCAAAACCTCGGCTTGCAACTGATCCCATCTTGGGCCCGTACAAATCTCGCGTGCGCGCTGGTAAAGCCTTCGAGCAACAATCTCTCTAAGTTCTTCACCGAGTCGAAACTTGCGACGA
>JBIIRE010000097.1:0-6348 GCA_044341655.1 Ilumatobacteraceae bacterium
GAATTGTGGGGTCTGCATCATTGATTCGAATCATGAGTTCGCGAATCTTGAGCTGGTCTACACCGATTCCCTCAAGTGGGTTTATTGCTCCGAGCAACACGTGATATAGCCCTTTGTAGACACCAGTCTTTTCCAGCGCCACGACATCGCGCGATTCTTCGACCACGCAGATCATTGTGCGATCACGGCGCTCATCACTGCAGACAGAGCACTGCGGTTCATCTGAAATGTTGAAGCACATTTCACAAAAACGAACTTTGGCTTTGGCATTCAGAATTGACTGTGCAAGCCGACGCGCGTCTTCCTCTGGAACTTTGAGAAGATGAAACGCAATTCTTTGCGCAGATTTTGGTCCGATTCCTGGCATCCGACCGAGTTCATCAATTAATGCCTGCATCGGTGGTGAATAAGGCGACGCCATATCTGTTACTTCTTTGGATCTTCGATTTTGGTGATGCCGGGAAAGAAATCAGAAAGGTGATCTTCTGCAGATTTGCCTGCAACTTTTGGTGCATCCGTGAGTTCAGCAGGATCGATGTCGTGAATTTCCTCAGGCTTTTTCCCACCCTTTGACTCAGCGGCTACGAACTTAATTGCGAGTCCCGCACCCAACACGGCATCAACTAACTGCTGTACATCATCCAAACATTTCGTTGCCCGCGTGCAATGACCAGCGTTTGGAAACTCCACCATCATCTCGGTATCGGTGACAACAACTACTTCGCCACCCGACACGATCGCGCGCGCTGAACCCCTCAATCCGGGAAGGATGTCGGTCATCCATTTCTCACGCACGGCAGGCTCCGCCCGAATCGCTCCCGTGGCAGTGCGTGTTACGGGTTTCGTATCGGCACTTAAGTCTGGTTTGGACTCCTGTGGGGATAAAACTTTGTCGCCAACTTCGTCAGTGCCGGTATCTGAATCGCTCTTTTGCTCTGCGGGTTTGGCTGAACGGACTTTGCCACCGAGCTGTGCTCGACCGGTGTTTGGATCAATTGGCGCTGGTCGCGACAACGGAGCGCTCACATCACGACCACGGGCCACCGCTTGCTCAACACGATCCAGTCGTGCACGCAGTGAGTTGACATCGTCACCCAGTTCGGGAGTCGTGAGTTTCACCATGCTTACTTCAAGCAAGAGACGGGGGTCGGGGGCGTGACGCATCTCTACCATTGACTCGCCGAGCACCGTCATCGCGCGCACGACACTTGCCGCACCAAGAAGACGTGCTTGTTCTGATACTCGTTGCAGCATTCGTTCGGGTAGCTGTACAAGTTCAGGAGCTTGAAGTGACAAGAACATGTCGCGCAGATGTCGCACGATTTCTTCCGTGAGTGTGCGGGCATCGCGTCCTTGGTGCATGGCATGCGCAACCGCGGCCAGGGCACGGCCGGAGTTGTGCTCCACAAGTGCCGCGATGACTTCCTCAAGCGAGACCGACTCCTCGGCTTCGCCACCGGAGGCAGCACTCAACTCGAGTGCCGACAAAGTGTCGCGTGCGCTTCCCGCACCTTGTTGCAGGACTTGAGCAATTGCATCTTCACTGATCTTCAAACCAGCATCTTCAATTACCCAGCGCACATACGTTTCGAGTTCATCGAGTGGAAGCAAGTGAAACTGTAAATGTTGGGTGCGCGAACGAATCGTGTCACTAACTTTTTGCGGATCTGTAGTGGCCAGCACAAAAACAACATGCTCTGGCGGTTCTTCAAGGGTCTTCAGCAACGCCGCCTCGGCGGCTTTGCTCAACATATGGACTTCGTCAAGGATGTAGACCCGATGACGCCCAGGCGTAGCGAGTGACGACCGCTCGATGAGTTCACGCATATCGTCGACACCGTTATTACTTGCAGCGTCAAGCTCGATCACGTCGTATGAAGTACCAGCTTCAACCGCACGGCACGAATCGCATTCGCAGCAAGGCTCGCCGTCCGCTGGGGCGGTGCAGTTCAGAACTTTCGCAAGTATCCGTGCAGTGGTTGTCTTTCCTGTGCCACGGGGCCCAGAAAAGAGATACGCCTGCCCTTCACGACCATTGACTACAGAATTACGAAGCGCACGAACGATGTGGTCCTGGCCCCTGAGTTCACTGAAGCGACGCGGTCTGTATCTGCGATATAGGGACTGCGTGGCCATTCCTTGAGCCTACGACTTCGGTGTACTGCCCAACTTCAACAGTCCTACAGGGCTACCGTAAATGTGACTTTATGAGCCATCGACGCACGGCCATCCGCCGACTCGGATCGTTGCTTTTCGCGGTCATGGCGCTGCTCGCTTTATGCGCAGCGCCCGCTTCCGCTGCAGGCACGAACACCGTGGTTTCGTCGAACCCAGCCGCTGGCGAAAATGTCGCCGTTCCCCCTACGCAATTGCAGATCATCTTCAATGAAGAGATCCCAGCATTGGCAGCGTTAGGTGGGATCGGTGTAGCGATGACCTGCCAAGGCATTTCTGTCGGACTCGGCCCCGTGCAACTTGGTGTTGATCGCCGAACTGTTTCAACGGCACTGACTCAACTTCCAGGTAGTGGTGAGTGTGCAGTGTCATGGAGCCTCCCAGATGGCAGCGCCGGCGCAATCAATTTCACAATTGCTGGTGACACCACAAGCAGTTCAACCACCTCAATCGTCGAAGGTGGGGACACAACCACCACAACCATCGCCACCGAAGAAGTGGCTGTGGTGAGTGAACCACCTCGAGTTGGCGGCCCACTTGGTCTTGTTCGACTCCTTTCTTATATAGCCATCGCTGCACTCTTTGCGGGGCTTCTCCTTTTGCCACTGTCTTGGCCAGAAGGCATCAGTGACGCAGCAGCGGCACGCTTCTTCAAAATCGTTTGGCCGTTAGCGAGTGTGATCACTGTTTTGAACATGATCCTCGCCGCAGCTCAACATAATGGTGAGACCTTCACCGAATCATTGAGTCTCAACGACTGGATCGATCTCGCAAGTGACACTCCTGGTAGGGCTCTCGTTGCACGCACCTTGTTAGTGGTCTTTGCGGGATGGATGGCGTGGCAACCAACACGTGTAATCGACCCTGCATATGACTCGTTCGCACTCGGTCATCTCGCCTTGATTGGTGTGAGTTTCGGCTTTGATCGGGACGATGGACGTTCGGTTGCCTTCGGATATCTCATCGGGATTTTGCACTCAGTGTCAGCGTTGTTCATAGTTGGCGGAGCCATCATGTTCAGCCGAGTGTTACTAACTGGCAAAAGCACCGAAGCAACTACTAACGCACTCCGCGAGTACAGCAAGTGGTTGATACGCGCACTACTAGTGGTGGTAGTAACCGGCGTCATGCAAACTCTGCGACTCGATGGCTTCGGCATTCTCACTAGTCCACACGGACGCGTGATCACCGCAAAGATTGTGTTTGTTGGTGTCGGGATCTTCATCACACTTGCACTTCGCAAATATGTGATCAGCACGTTGAGCCGAGTACGCCGATTGAACACGGCACAATCACTCAAAACCCGTCATGCGATGAATTTGTCCGTTGCGTTCTTTGCGGTTGCACTTGCATTCACATCGTGGTCGGTAACAATGATCCCTGCTCAGATGCCAAAAGATGAAGCAGCTGCCAAAAAACTGAACTTTGCGTGGACGGAGCGACTCACCAATGAGGGCTTTGATCTACAGATCTCTTTGGATCCCGCGACAACTGGTCCAAACAAACTTCGCATCGAGTTGTATGCACCGGATCGAATCAACAATTTCCATGTGAAGTTCGTTCCGGCATTGGCCAGTGCCACTGGAATTGATCTGGGGATTCCGCTCGAGCGCCCTGGCACAGCGATAGTCACCATCGACGGTGGCCTGCGCTTCAACACAGAGGGGGTCTGGTCCATCGAAGTTTCTGGTACCACCACTACTGGCGACCTGACACCGCTGGCCACCACTATCAATCTGTCTGAGCCACCGCCGCCAACCACCACAACCCTGCCCGGCCAGACCACAACCACCACGACCAGCACAACCACAACGACAACCACCACAACCCTGCCTGTATTTACTCTCCCTGATTGACCCCTGATTCAGCGCTGTGGAGCACACCGCACTAGCGTTTCAGCGTGACCGACAACGTGATGCAGAAGAAGCTGGCCGACCTCGAAGACCGTCGCCAGCAAGCCCACAACGCGGGTTCGCCCGCTGCAGTTGAACGCCACCACTCAAGGGGGAAACTCCTTGCTCGTGAGCGCATCGAGTACTTCCTCGACCCAGGCTCCTTCCATGAACTTGACATGCTTGCTCGCCACCGTGCGCACACTGCCGGTCTTGCTGACCAGCCATATACGGATGGTGTGATCACTGGTTGGGGCACAGTAGATGGTCGCAAGGTTTTTGTCTTCAGCCAGGACTTCACGGTTATGGGTGGAGCTCTCGGTGAAGTATTTGCCGAGAAGATTCACAAGGTCATGGATCTTGCACTCAAGGTTGGCGCACCAATGATTGGTCTCAACGACGGTGCAGGAGCACGTATTCAAGAAGGAGTGGTGGCACTTGCTTCTTACGGTGGAATCTTCCACCGTAATGTTCAGTCCTCTGGTGTAATTCCCCAGATCTCAGTGATCCTCGGCCCTTGTGCTGGTGGTGCGGTTTACTCACCGGCAATGACCGATTTTATTTTCATGGTGCGCGAGAAGAGCCATATGTTCATCACTGGTCCAGACGTAGTGCGATCAGTTACTGGTGAAGACGTCACGCTTGAAGAGTTGGGTGGCGCGATGGCTCACGCTTCCAAGAGTGGTGTTGCCACATTTGTTGCCGAGGATGAAAAAGCTGTTCTTGATGACGTGCGCTATTTGCTCAGCTTTCTTCCACAGAACAACATGGAAGAGCCACCTGTAAGTGACACGACAGATGACCCCGAAAGAATGTGCGATACTCTTCGCGAGATTCTTCCTGCGTCACCAAACCAGCCATACGACATGCAAAAGGTGATCGCTGAAGTTGTCGACGACGGTGAATTCTTTGAATACTTCCCGCATTGGGCAAAGAGCATCGTTTGTGGTTTCTCCCGCCTTGATGGCAAGCCCGTTGGTGTGATGGGTAACCAGCCAATGGCTTTCGCTGGCGTGTTGGATATTGAAAGCAGCGAAAAGGCTGCGCGATTTGTGCGCACATGTGATGCGTTCAACATTCCACTACTCACGTTTGTTGATGTTCCTGGCTTCCTCCCTGGTGTGAACCAAGAGCACGAAGGCATCATCCGCCACGGTGCAAAGTTGCTCTACGCATTTTGCGAATCAACTGTGCCCCGTATTCAGGTGATCACCCGTAAGGCTTACGGTGGTGCATACGTTGTGATGAACTCAAAGTCCATCGGTGCCGACCTTGCGTTTGCTTGGCCCACCGCGGAACTCGCGGTGATGGGCCCTCACGGTGCAGTTGAAGTTTTGTCGAAGCGCGAACTCGCTCAGGCAGCGGACCCAGTTGCACGCAAAGCCGAGCTGATCGAGGAATACATCGAAAAGTATGCAAACCCTTACGCTGCGGCTGAACGCGGTTATGTGGACGATGTGATCGACCCAGCTGAAACCCGCAAGAAGGTAATTGCGGGCTTCCGCATGCTTGCTTCAAAGCGTGAAGAGCTTCCACGTCGCAAACACGGCAACACGCCACTCTGATCGGATTCCTTATGTCGGTGCAGATTTCTAACCAGCCCACAGAGGAAGAAGCGGTTGCGATCACCGCCGCACTTGAGGCTGCACTCCGACCCGTCGCGATTGCTACAGCAGCACAAAATGACAAACCCAATTGGCGATTCTCCGGCCGTTGGTGGGCACAACCGTCAATTGCGCGACGCCCTCGCCCCTGGACCTGATCGTTCTCCGTGGCTGATCAACTGCCACTCACCGAACTACGGGTCATTGACCTTTCAACTGTTCTCGCTGGTCCGAATTGCGCGAAATACTTAGGCGACTTCGGCGCCGACGTAATCAAGGTCGAACAACCAGATGTTGGCGATTCGCTGCGCAACATGGCATGGCGCGACCCGCGCGACGGCGAGGGCATGTGGTGGAAGATCATTGGACGCAACAAGCGCACAGTTGCACTCGATTTGAAAACTTCCGAGGGTAGAGACGTCTTTTGGAAACTCATTGAAGGTGCGGACGTCTTAGTTGAAAACTTTCGGCCTGGAGTTTTGGAACGCCTTGGCTTTGCACCTTCGATGTTGCTTGAGCGCAATTCACATCTAGTGATCACACGCGTTTCTGGCTTTGGACAAACTGGTCCGTACGCTCAACGACCTGGTTTTGCAACCATCGCTGAATCATTGAGTGGCCTTGCATCCATTACTGGCGAGCCAGATGGCGCACCTCTACTTCCACCAATTGCTCTC
>JBIIRE010000016.1:0-18632 GCA_044341655.1 Ilumatobacteraceae bacterium
CGGCTGTAAGTGCCGAGGCGGCAAAGGTTGGTATTGGTCCGTTCGTGTTGAATGCGCAAGCGCCTGACGAAGGTAACCAGCACACACTCTTGCATTGGGCAACTCCGGAGCAGAAAGAGAAATATCTGAAGCCGTTGTGCGAAGGCGCCGCCCGCAGTTGTTTTGCGATGACTGAGCCTGAAGTTGCAGGTAGTGATCCAACCCTGATCAAAACGTTTGCTTACAAAGATGGCGATGAGTGGGTTATCAATGGTCACAAGTGGTTCATTTCAGGAGCCCGTGGGGCAAAGTTCGCACTTCTAGTTGCCCGCACCGAAGAAAACCCCGACCAGCCTCAGGCGGCAAACTCTTGCTTCATAGTTGATCTTCCAAGCGAAGGCTGGAATGTGGTGCGTGATGTCGAGACCATGTCGGGAGGACACAACCATTGTGAAATCTTGATTGAAGATCTCCGTGTTCCTAACTCGAACATGCTCGGAGGTCGTGGGCAGGGTCACTTACTCGGGCAGTACAGGCTTGGTCCTGCGCGACTCGCGCACTGCATGCGGTGGATCGGTCAGGCTGAGACAGCCTTGGACATGATGGTGAAACGATCACTGGAGAGGTACTCGCATGGATCGATACTTGCGGAGAAGCAAGGAATCCAATGGATGATTGCGGATTCTGCAATGGAGCTGTATCAGTGCAAGTTGATGGTTCTACATGCTGCATTCAAAGTGGAGAACAAACTTGACTTCATCAGCGAAGTCTCGATGGCCAAACACTTTGTGGCCAACAGCCTCTGGCGCATCATTGACCGCGCGATCCAAGTGCATGGAGCTCTCGGTTACAGCACTGACACACCGTTGGCTGGAATGCTGCAGCAGGCGCGTTGGAGCCGTTTTGCTGACGGTGCCGATGAAATTCACCAGATGCGAATCGCCCAAAGAACTATTGCCGCCTATAAGGACCACGGAACCACCAAGCGTGCAACTGGTGACCTGCCGCTGTAGCGCATTTTGGCTTTGATGACGGAATAGGGTTCAGGCCATGGCTGACGTGATTTTCGGGATGTTCATTCCCCAGGGTTGGAAGATGGAACTCGCCGAAATCGAGTCCGATGTTGACAAATGGAGTAAATCGGTCGAGATCGCGCAACTCGCGGAGAAACTCGGATACGACTCGCTTTGGGTTTATGACCACTTCCACAATGTGCCACGGCCCGCGCACGAGGCGGTCTTTGAGTGCTGGACCACGATCGCTGCCATTAGTCAACTAACAACGAATATACGCCTCGGTCAGATGGTCGGCTGTAATAGCTACCGCTCACCAGGATTGCTGGCAAAGATCACTTCTACCGTCGATGTGATTTCCGGTGGTCGTCTTGATTGGGGCATTGGTGCTGGCTGGTACGAAAACGAGTACCGCGGATACGGGTTTGATTTTCCTAAACCAAAAGACCGAATTGGAATGCTGCGCGAGAGCGTCGAGATCGTGCGTTCAATGTGGATGGATCGTGAAACCAACTACGACGGCAAGTACTACACAATGTCACGTGCCAACTGTGATCCGAAGCCACTGCAAAAGCCGCATCCTCCAATTTGGATTGGCGGAGGTGGTGAACAATTAACCCTTCGTGTCGTTGCTGAGTACGCCGATTACTCAAACTTTGGTGGCAAACCAGATGAGTGGGCGAGAAAGCGCGAGATCTTGAAGGAGCACTGCAAAGCTGTTGGTCGAGATGAAGAGACCATTGGTAAAACGTGGAGCCCCGAAGTCTTCATTCGTGAGACTGAAGCAGAGTTACGCGAAGCTGGAAGCCGCAACCTCTGGGGTGAACCATTTGAATCCTGGCGCGATGGCAATTTGGTTGGCACGCCAGAGCAAGTAGCCGAAAAGATTGCCACTTATGTATCGGTCGGATGCACCGGCTTCATTCCTTGGTGCCCTGACTATCCGAGCACCGAGACCATGACTCTGCTGGCTGAAAAAGTCATGCCAGAGTTTCGCTGAGCATCAACCGAGATAACGGTAGACAACCTCTGCTACGCAGGCTGGTTTCGGGGCACCTTCAACTTCGAAGGTGACCGCGTAGGTGACCTGCGCGCCTCCATTGACAGCTTCCACATCTGCGATAGCGACTCCGGCGCGAACTTTTGCACCCACGGGAACGGGCGAAGGGAATCGAACTTTGTTGGCGCCATAATTCAACGCCATGGTTACACCCTTCACAATTGCAACCTGTGGAATGAGTACTGGAGCTAGTGAGAGCGTCAGATAGCCGTGCGCAATTGGCCCTCCGAACGGCCCACTCTTTGCTTTCTCAACATCCACATGAATCCACTGGTGATCACCTGTGGAGTCAGCGAACAGATTCACCATCTCCTGAGTGACTGTTACGTAGTCGCTGTGACCGAGCTGCTTGCCGACAAATTGAGGCAGCGCCTCAATGCTTTCAATAACCGTGTTAGCCATGCTTTGAGGTTACGGGATGAGACTGGTTCAACGGAACCAGAGTCGCTGATGCTCACGACTTTGAGGATGAAGAAGTAAAGCGCACAGAGCCGCTTCGAAAATGAATCCAATCGTGTCTCCACCAGTGAATTTGTCCCACAGCGAAAACGAGCCCCCATTGAGGCTTTCCAGGTCCGAAAGAGCCCAATACCGCAATGCAAAGGGAGCGAATGCAGCGACAACTGCCAGCCAATACCCAGACTTTCGATCGTTGGCCATCAGGAAGCCACCGAAGATATTCGCCGCCACTACAAAAAGACCAACGAGTATGCCTAGGCCCCACCGATACCTGAAGTATCCGAGGTAATCCGTCTTGTCGAGAACCGAAATAAAGGCGAAGAAGCCATTGATGTAGAGCAAGAAGGTGGCTATTTGCAGCGTTTGTGGCTGGAGTCGATCCGTCCACTTGCGGAAGTTGAGATTGGACACACGACGAGTCTTGCATCATTCAAAGTAGAGTCGCGGTCAATGAGGTCGGGTTTCGTAGCAGTGGTCGGGCGCCCCAATGTGGGTAAGTCCACTCTCATCAATGCCCTTTGTGGTCGCAAAATATCAATAGTTTCTGACAAACCCCAGACCACGCGTCATCGAATCATGGGTGTATTGAATCGTGATCAGGCACAAATTGTGTTCGTTGACACGCCTGGTTTGCACAAGCCGGTCACCGCCCTTGGCGAGCGAGTCAATGCGACTGCACTTGAGAGCTTGGACGATGTAGACGTGCAATGCATTGTTGTGGATGCGACCAAGCCAGTTGGCAGCGGCGACCAGTGGGTGGCAAATCACCTAAAGCTTGGGGCCAGTGTTGTAATCATCAACAAGATTGATCGAGTCAAACCCGAACAGCTGCTGGAACAGCTACAGCGAGTCAGTGCTTGGGAAGCGGCCGCATATTTTCCCGTGTCAGCAAAAACTGGTGAAGGGACCGACGCTCTTCTCGAATATCTGCTGGGTCAACTTCCTGAAGGACCCGAGTATTTTCCACCGGAATCGTTTTCGGATGTAACCGAAGAGCAGTGGGTGGCCGAACTCGTGCGGGAACAACTTCTTGCGATTATGCGAGATGAAGTTCCATATTCCATCGCTACGCGCGTGGCGGAATGGGAATGGCCTCGGATCAAAGTGGAGATCATCGTGGAGCGTGATTCACAAAAAGGTCTGGTGATCGGTCACAAAGGCGAGGTGCTCAAGCAAGTGGGGAGTCGCGTTCGCGAACAGCTTCCGGCAGGGGCATTTCTTGATCTATTGGTCAAGGTGGACAAGGACTGGCAACGTGATGCTGGTCGAGTCGAAAGACTCGGATACTGACTCAGTTGATAAGGCTTAACTAGCCGATATGGCGCGGAGAAAGTTTTCCGCATCATCGCGATTGCGGGTGCGCCCCATTGGGGGAAGTCCATTAACAATTGACCAGGCGTAATTCGCTTTTGTTAGGCGCGGATCAAATACGGCTACGACACCACGGTCATTACGTGTGCGGATTAGGCGACCAATTGCTTGGGCGAGATATGTGGTCGCGATCGGCACGTAAACAAGCTTGAATCCATCAGCACCATGCGCATCACTTCGGGCGCTAAGCAATGGGTCCTTTGGGCTCGGGAAGGGAATGCGGTCAATTGTGACCAGTGACAAAGTGCGCCCAGGGATGTCAATGCCTTGAAAGAAGCCTGAGGTTGCAAAAAGGCATGTTTCTTCGGATTTTTCAAATTCAGCTACCAACGCCATTTTGGACATGTCCCGCTGGCTCAGGATCTTGAATGGAAGACGTTGACGCAGTTCTGTCACTGCATGATCAAGGCGCGCATAACTGGTGAACAATGCCAAGGTGCGACCACCGGCAGCCAAGATCAGCTGTTCGAGTTCGTTAACGACATGATCTGCGTGGGCTGGATCATTTGGGTTCGGAAGGTGCGCCGCACAGTACATGAGAGCATTGTTTTCGTAATCAAAAGGGCTCTCCACAGAGAGCATTTGTGTTTTGTCCTCGGGTAGCCCAAGGGTGGTGGGAAGAGTCGCAGGAATAGTTGCACTAGTGAGGATGGCGCTGCGCGCCGACCAAAGCGATTGATTTAGAACGCCGCTTACATCCAATGGTGAGATGACCAGGATGGGCCAATCTGGTTTGCCTTCTACGAATGCGACCGAGCCGGTGAATCCAGCGAGAGTAACATCGATATCAGTCGCTAAGTGGCCGGCCATGGTCTGAGCACGAAGCTTACGTTGCACCACGTCGGTGTTCTCTGACTCAATTTTCTTGAGTTCAGTAATTACGTCGTTAACCACGATGCGCAATTCGCTGAGGGATTCAGCAATTGCGTTAGGAAGTGGATGGCTTAACCGTTGTGAGAGTAGGGGCATTAGCACCAACTTGAGAGATGACGCAATGTTGGCCAACTTCAGGTCATTTGGGCTTTCCATAAACAAACGCCGTAGCGATCCCGCAAACTGGTTAATGCGTCCAGGCCCGATGTTGACACTCACAGTGTCGCTAATGGTTCCTTCAAGCGTGTGCGCCTCGTCGAATATGACAAGTTCGTGCTCAGGCAGAATCTTGCCTTCTGTAGCTACATCAAGACCGTAAAGGTGGGTGTTAACCACAACGATGTCCGCGGCTTCGGCACGAGCACGTGCAAACTCGGCAAAACAACGACCTCCCGATGCGCATTTGGATGCCCCAGGGCATTCATCAGCGCCCACTGATACAGCAGCCTTGGCAGCATCACTAATTGGAAAATCAATTAGTGCAAGGTCACCAATTTCGTCCGATTGCGACCATTTACGAATCTTTTCAATTTCTGCCCCGAGCCCTGACTTGGTGTCAGCAAGATCGATTGTGATCTGGCCCTCTGTGAGTTCTTGCAATTGTTGAACGCACACGTAGTTGCCTCGACCCTTGACAACACAAAAACTAAATTCATGGCCCAAGTGGCGTTGAAGCATGGGCAAGTCGTGCATTGCAAGCTGGTCCTGGAGCGCTTTGGTGGCAGTTGCAACTACGGTCTTCTTTCCAGCTAGTACTGCAGGCAAGAGGTAGGCGAGTGACTTGCCGGTGCCGGTGCCCGCTTGAACCACGAGATTGGTATCCCGATCAATGGCGTCTGCGACTGCACAAGCCATTTCGATTTGCCCCTGGCGCTCCTCGGGTTCGGCGAGTTGGGCAGTGATGCGTTGAAGGGCCTCGATTGTCTCTTTAGATGAGGGCAATGGCGGCATCCAGTTCATCGGCATCGAATTCGGGCCAGGTCTTTGGCGTGAAGTAAACCTTCGCATCTTGAATCTGCCAAAGCAGAAAATTGGAAATTCTGAGTTCGCCAGAAGTGCGCACCAGCACATCTACTGGCGGAAGATCGGGGGCATACATGTGCGCAGAGATTGTTGCGGGAGTGACTTCGCCAAACTGCGCTGCCTTGCGTATCGCTCGTGCAATTTCGGCTCTCGAGCCATAGTCGAACGCCACAGTTAGAACCATGCCGGTGTTGCCCGCGGTGTCCGAGATTGCCTGGCGAATTCTCCTTTGCACGTAGCGCGGCGTGCGTGAACCGCGCTCTTCAAATGGGCGCCCAATCCAGCGGACTTGGACATTGTTTTCGTTGAGTTCTTCTAGGCGGCCAAACAATTTCTTATGCAAATTCAGAATGTGGCGTACCTCGCGCCGCGGCCGGATCCAATTTTCTGTGGAGAAACCAAAGACAGTGAGCCAGCCGACGCCACGCGCAGATGCTGCACGCACGATGTCGGCTAGAGCCTCTTCGCCCGCTGTGTGGCCCGCAATTCGCTCGAGGCCCTGGCGTTCAGCCCAACGACCATTGCCGTCCATGATGCAGGCAATGTGGCAGCCCTGGGTCACGGAATCGCTGGAGTGGAACTCAGACATTGCGAAAACCCTACTAATGGGTTGCTCACCTAGGTGACCGCTTGGTGGGAGAATTGCAACGTGCATGTACTTGTTGCGGTTGGTTCGATGGAGGAGTGGCAGTCGGTCTCGGAAACCGAATGGTCCACTCTCCTGAATCGCTGGATTGAGCCACTCGTGCCAACGGCAAGAGTGCGCTCTGCGCGCCCAAGCACGTTGACAGTCGCCCCATACACTGCTTCGGGTGTGGCATCACTGGACCTGAGGCGGATCTTGGTCGGCCAAATCGGTGCGAAAGATTCAGAGATGTGTCTTGCTGGATCACTTCGTGGAGTTCCGGTGCGTATTGATTTGATCGGGTCGGGTCTTGAGCGGCTTGCTGCTACAGGCCGAGGCTTAGTTGCAGCACGGACCGATATCGACGAGGAATCAATTGATGAATTCATGTTTGGCGAGATCGGTGAACCCGACTTGGTTGTCGCATGTGGTCCGCAATCGCAGAGTGTTCCATCCCTGGTGTGGGAACTGGCGTACAGCGAAATTGTTTACGTTGATATTCCATGGCGCGAATTGTCATCGGCCCACCTTGATTATGCGATTCGCGACTACCACAATCGCAACCGAAGATTTGGTGGCGTCTGATGCCGCAATATCGCGACAACGCCGTCGTGTTACGAACTTACAAACTTAAAGAATCAGATCGAATTGTCGTGTTTATGACTGAGCACCACGGAAAGGTGAGGGCCGTAGCTAAAGGGGTCAGAAAGTCAGGCTCGCGTTTCGGAGGACGCCTTGAACCAATGAGTCATGTTGATGTCCTCTTTGCCACTGGTCGAGAACTCGACATCGTGAGCCAAGTCGAACTAATTGGTACTACCAATAAAGCCCGTAATGACCTAGATCGCTTGTCGCGTGGCATGTCAATGGTTGAAGTGGTTGATCAACTGGGAATGGAACGCGAAGAAACTCCACACCTATACAAGATGCTCGTTGGCGCCTTGGAGACCCTGAACAGCACGGACTCCGACCTAGTGCTCGGAGCTTTCTTTTTGAAACTTCTTGCCTCCGAGGGGGCGCGACCCGAACTGGATTTCTGTGTTGCTTGTCGTGAAGCAATCGGCGAGCTCGATGGTGGTTCGTATTATTTCAATCTCGAAAATGGCGGCGTGCAATGCAGGAAGTGTTCTCTTGGCCGCCGAGTATCTGGTGACGCACTGCTCTTGATGCGGGCAATACTCGGAGGTCGGTTGATTGAAGCACTGAATTACGACTCTGGTGCTGCCTCGCGTGAGGTGACGGAATTGGCAACTCTGGTGATGGAACATCACACCGAACGGCGCCTCAAGACGATGCATACCAACATTCATTAGGGAGTCGCAGCCTGTATTACTCGGTCTGGTGCGCTGTCCATCGCCTAGCCTTGTCACGTGCCAGCAAGTGATTTAGAGCAAATAGTCAACCTCTGCAAACGACGTGGTTTTGTTTATCCAAGTGCGGAGATCTATGGCGGCTTTCGCTCTTCCTATGACTACGGCCCGCTTGGTTCGCTCATGTTGCGCAATGTCAAGGATGCCTGGGTGCGCACGATGGTCCAGCAACGCGACGACGTCGTCTTGATTGATGCAGCAATCCTCGGACCCCCACAGATCTTTGAGGCCTCAGGTCACCTCGCCAACTTTTCGGATCCCTTGGTCGACTGCACTGTCTGCAAACGTCGTTTCCGCGAAGACCATCTAGAGACTCGAGACTGCCCTCAGTCAATGAAGGGCTGTCAGTTCACCGAAGCGCGGGCTTTCAATCTCATGTTCAAGACCACTGCTGGCCCGGTCGAGAATGCAGGCGCCGACGTTTACTTGCGGCCAGAGACTGCCCAGGGCATGTTTGTCAATTTCACGAATGTGCTCCAAACCTCGCGCAAGAAACCACCATTTGGAATCGCCCAAGTTGGTAAAAGTTTCCGCAATGAGATCACGCCAGGCAATTTCATTTTTCGCACACGTGAGTTCGAACAAATGGAACTTGAGTTTTTCGTACCCCCAAGTGAAGGCGCGAAATGGTACGAATACTGGTGTGCTGAGCGCCTCAATTGGTACGTAGATCTAGGCATTCCGCGAGAACTTCTTCGTATTCGTCCCCACGAGGCCGACGAGCTTTCGCACTATTCCGCAGGCACCGCCGATGTTGAGTTCATGTTCCCTTGGGGTTGGGGCGAACTCGAAGGAATTGCACAACGCACGAACTTTGACCTGAACCAACATTCGACCCATTCGGGGCAGCGTCTTGACTTTTTTGATCAAGCAACGAATGAACGTTATGTTCCTTACGTGGTCGAGCCGGCTGCCGGTGCAAATCGCACGATGGCGGCATTCTTATTGGCCGCTTATGACGAAGACGTGGTGAATGATGAGCCACGAACCGTGCTGCGACTGCATCCTCGTCTTGCGCCGTACAAAGTTGCTGTATTGCCATTGTCAAAGAAGGACACGTTGTCGCCGAAAGCGCGTGAGATCTACTCAATGTTGTCTGATCGATATATGTGTGAATATGACGAGACGCAAGCAATTGGCCGTCGCTACCGACGCCAAGATGAAATCGGTACTCCATATTGCGTGACTGTGGACTTTGACACTCTCGAAGACAATGCGGTGACGATCCGAGAGCGCGATACCACCGAGCAGACTCGTGTCCCGATCGAAAATCTCGTTGCTGAGTTGACCTCGCGTCTGGGATTTTGAGCGCCGTAGAGACGCATTAGTGTTAAAGCAAAACAAAGGGGAGACATGGCTGTTTCAATGATCATCAAGTTGCCGGCACAAGAAGGTAAAGGCGAAGAGCTAGTGGCAGTACTGGCAGAAGTCGTTGCTGCTACCGCAAGTGAGCCAGGCACCTTGCAGTACGTATGCCTGCAGGACAACGCCAATCCGGACATGGTTTGGATGTACGAGATGTACTCCGATCAGGCCGCGGTTGATGCCCATATGGGTGGCGCAGTGTTCCAAGCGGCATTTCCCAAAATTGGAAAGCTTTTGGCAGGCGCTCCAGAGTTCAACAACGTAACGCCCCGGGTTGGAAAGGGTCTCTGACCCTGTCGTGACTGCGACCTATCTTGACGCCATCGTGCGTCATCATCGCGATCGGGCTGCAAACGACTCGCGTTCACTTGCAGATCTTGCGCAAGCTGTCGACCAGGTACCGCAACCGCGGGGGTTTATCTCTGCGATTCGTAACACCAGCGTTAAACATCTTGCTGTAATTAGTGAGATCAAGCGTCGCTCTCCATCAAAAGGCGACCTCAATCCAAATCTTGATCCTGCGTCGTTGGCTTTGACCTATGAACTCGCTGGCGCGTCTTGCATCTCGGTGCTGACAGACGGCCCGCACTTCGGTGGATCAGTTGCCGACCTTCAATCTGCACGCGCAGCGGTATCGGTGCCTGTTTTGCGTAAAGACTTCACGGTGGCCGAAGTGGATGTTTTTGATGCTCGATTGATGGGTGCGGATTGCCTATTGCTGATCGCTGCCGCACTAAGCCAAGGTGAGATTGAACACCTCAATGGACTTGCAATTTCAATCGGGCTCGATGTACTCGTCGAGATTCACGACGAGGATGAGCTTGAGGCGGCTCTCTCAATCGGAGCCGAAATGATTGGCGTCAATCAGCGCGATTTAGTGACATTCAATGTCGACACTGAACGAGCCGTGAGGGTTGCTGTGTCAATGCCCGATGGGATCGTGAAGGTGGCAGAGTCAGGTATTCGCGGCCGGGCTGACGCCGAAGTACTGCTAGGGGCAGGCTTCGACGCGATTTTGGTGGGCGAGACTCTGGTCAAATCAGCAGATCCAGGTGCCGAACTCCAGTCATTACTGGTTCCTCGAACCTGAGCTTTGGCCGCTCATAACGCTGGTTTGCCGTTACCGTTGTTTACGTGTTCGTCAAGATCTGTGGAATAACCAGCGAGGATGACGCCCTTCTCGCCGTAGCACTAGGTGCTGATGCTCTTGGCTTTGTTTTTGCCCCGTCTCCACGCCAGGTGACCGCGAGTCGCGTATACGACATCACTCGACGTCTTCCGCCAGAAATTCTCACCGTGGGAGTGTTTCGCGATGAACTACCTGATCGCGTAATCGATATCACCCAACGCGCGGGACTGAAGGCTGCACAATTACACGGCCGCGAGTCACGCAATCAGGTGGAACAAGTCAATAAATACGTTCATTGGGTAATCAAATCGGTGGAGGCTGGGAGCGCAGCGGCAATGAACGCAGACAATCTCGGCACCGACATGGTGCTTGTTGATGCATCCGAACCAGGAAGTGGGAAGTTATTCGACTGGTCACTACTTGCTGATATGCCAGAAGTTCCGCGCCTCATGTTGGCTGGAGGGCTCAATCCGGACAATGTTGGTTTGGCTATTGAGACGGTTCGACCCTGGGGTGTTGATGTGTCCAGTGGTGTTGAGGCCGAACCAGGCCGCAAGGATCCGATCAAGCTGAGGGCATTTATCAAGAACGCCAAAGATGCAGCGCCCAAGGAATATCGCGGGCCCGACTCGGTGCCTTATGACTGGCGCGATGACGGTGACTTGTGACTCAGCATTCGGCAGTTCAGTAAACGATCAGGAAAGATGGAGCCATGTCTTTGATGAGTGATCCAACAACCGAAGGCAGATTCGGTGAGTTCGGTGGACGTTTTGTCCCCGAGACTCTTGTACCTGCCTGCCAAGAGCTTGAGATTGCCTTTAAGGACGCATGGCAGGATCCAGTTTTTCGTGGCGAGCTCGACGCAGTGTTGCGCGACTACGCCGGTCGCCCCTCGATTCTCACTGAATGTCACAACCTTGGCGCCAAGTTAGGAATTCGCCTCATTCTGAAGCGCGAGGACCTGAACCACACCGGCTCACACAAGATCAACAACGTCCTTGGTCAAGCACTGCTAGCCAAGCGAATGGGTAAGAAGCGCTTAGTTGCAGAGACCGGTGCGGGGCAACACGGAGTTGCCACTGCGACCGCTGCGGCATTGTTCGGCCTGGAGTGCAAGGTTTACATGGGTGCAGTAGACGTAGAGCGTCAAGCGTTGAACGTGTTTCGCATGCATCTGCTTGGGGCTGAGGTCGAGGCGGTGCATTCTGGAAGTCGCACACTCAAAGACGCAGTGAACGAAGCGATGCGTGACTGGGTGGCAACAGTCGAGACCACGCACTATTGCCTCGGCTCGGTGATGGGTCCGCATCCTTACCCGTGGATGGTTCGCCAATTCCATCGGGTTATCGGCGATGAAGCGCGTGAGCAATTCCAAGCGCTAGTTGGTGATGCACCGGATGTTGTGGTGGCTTGTGTCGGTGGCGGATCAAACGCGATTGGAATATTTTCTGGCTTCGTGGACTTGAAGTCCCGACTCGTTGGTGTCGAACCCGCTGGTGGTGCAGCAGTAAAGCGCGGAGTGCCGGGTGTGGTGCACGGCATGAAGAGCTACTTGATGCAGGACGAATACGGTCAGGTTCAAGAAGCTCACTCAATCTCTGCGGGGCTTGACTACCCAGGGATTGGGCCCGAGCATTCATATCTGGCATCAATCGGGCGTGTCGAATATCCGAATGTGACCGATGATGAAGTGATCTCTGCATTCCAAGAGCTCGCACGTACAGAGGGCATTATTCCCGCACTTGAGTGCGCCCACGCGTTGGCGTGGATCATCAGGGAGTCGGGATCTATGCAGGGTCAGACGGTACTCATGAACTTGTCGGGCCGCGGTGACAAAGATGTTGGCCAGATGATGGAGATTCTCAAGTGACACTTGAGAGCGAATTGCGCTCCAAGCGTGATCGTGGTCGCAAGATTCTGGTCCCGTATATCACCGGTGGTTTTCCAGGCTGGATTGACGCAGTTCGAGCTGCGGCGGCCTCCGGTGCAGATGCGATAGAGATTGGTCTACCGTTTTCAGATCCTGTGATGGATGGGCCGGTTATTCAAGAGGCATCACAACGCGCACTGGAGCTCGGTGCCACTCCCGTTTCAATTCTGGATGGCGTGCGAAATCTCGACGTTGGAATCCCGCTCGTAGTCATGTGCTACTACAACACCGTGTTTCATACAGGGCATGAACGATTCGCCAAACAACTCGTTGCTGCTGGGGTATGTGCTGCGATTATTCCTGATCTGCCACTCGAAGAAAGTGGGCCCTGGGTAAAGGCTGCCGATGAAGCTGGACTCGAAACCGTGATGCTTGCTGCGCCGACCGCGCCAGATTCGCGTTTACCGTTGATTGTTGAACGGGCGCGTGGATTTGTCTACGCCGTGGGTTTGCTCGGTGTGACTGGAGAGCGTTCCGCACTGGCAGCCACTGCCACTGCCATGGCTGCGCGCCTGAAGCCGATCACAGACAAGCCTGTCTTGATCGGTGTTGGAGTGTCGAACGCAGAACAAGCCGTCGAGGCATGCCGGGTGGCCGATGGTGTCATCCAGGGTGCATCAGTTGTGCGACGCCTCATTGAAGGTGGGGCAGATGCGGTTGGTGATTATGTTGGTGAAGTTAGACGCGCTCTTGACACTGCGTTTGTTCCTCAAAGCTGATCGCAATAATCGGGTAGCGTCATCACCATGTTGAAGACAGGTGAAAAGGCTCCGGATTTCTCTCTTGAGGACCAACACGGAAAAGTACGCACTCTTGAGTCATTTAAGAACCGCAAGGTCTTGATTTACTTCTATCCCAAAGCGGATACGCCTGGTTGCACGCAGCAGTCATGCAACCTGCGTGACATCAAAGATCAGATCGGAAAGACCGCCATCGTTGGTGTCAGTCCAGACACGGTTGCCAAGCAACTCAAGTTTGACGAGAAGTACGAGCTTGGATTTCCCTTGCTTGCCGATGTTGATCAAAAGATGTGCAAGGCATACAAAGTCTGGAAAAAGAAGAGCATGTATGGGCGTGAATACATGGGCGTGGAGCGCTCCGCTTTCCTCATTGATGCCAAAGGCGTAATACTTCATGCGTGGTACAAGATTTCGCCGAAGGACACACCCACGAAGCTTCTTGAGGCTCTCGGCAAATGAGCAATCTGCCCTCGCCGGCTGACATCATCCCTCATCGTCCTCCGTTTCTATTCGTTGACGAGATGACCGAACTGACTCCCGGGGTTTCGGCCTCGGGTATTTGGAGATTGTCTGGTGAAGAGTGGTTTTTCGCAGGACATTTCCCTGGTCGGCCCACGCTTCCCGGGGTGCTTATGTGCGAAGCAATTGCTCAGGTCGGGGCGGTAGCGGTTCTTACTGATGCGCGCTACGAGGGCAAGCTCCCACTTTTTGGAGGTCTCGACTCGGCGAAGTTTCGTCGTCAAGTCGTCCCCGGAGACACTCTCGAAATCACAGTTGCGATGGAGAAAATGTCTGCACGAGCAGGCAAAGGTAAAGGGACTGCAAAAGTGAACGGCGAACTTGCCTGTAGCTGTGAGTTGTTCTTTGTTCTGGTGGATGCTTGAGCAGTTAGCTGGCTGGCGCAATCACAACTGAACCGTTGTGGCCGCCGAAACCAAAGTTGTTTGAGATGGTCGGGCCAGGTGTCCACTCTCGCGCTGAGCCAACTACCAGATCAATCGACATAGATGGATCTGCTGCCGCAGTATTTGCAGTTGGCGGAATCACACGCTTTTCAAATGACAGCAGTACGGCGGCTGCCTCCAATGCGCCGGCCGCACCAAGTGCATGGCCAGTGACACCCTTGGTGGAGGTGATCGGAACAGCGTTAGCTCCGAACACTTCGGTGACGGCTGCAGCTTCAGCAGCGTCGTTGAGTGGGGTGGAGGTCCCATGGGCATTCACCTGTCTGATATCCGAAGGCGAAAGCCCTGAATCTTCAAGTGCCATCTTCATGCATGCAATTGCACCGACACCACCAGGTGCAGGTGCAGTGATGTGATGTGCGTCGGCGTTGCTTGCAGATCCGAGGATCTCGCCGATGATGTTCGCTCCGCGTGCCACCGCATGGTCCCAGCGCTCGAGGATGAACACTCCAGCACCTTCACCCATCACAAAGCCATCACGCTCGGCATCAAAAGGCATCGATCTTCCACTTGTTGAAAGTGCGGTCATATTTTGAAAACCAGCCAAAGCGGTGGGTGTGCAGGCGGCTTCGCTTCCACCCGTAACAACTGCGTCACAGCGCCCCCAAGCAATTAATCGGGCTGCATATCCGAGTGCGTGGGTGGATGCAGCACATGCCGTGCAGATCGTTTCGTTGGGACCCTGGAGCCCGTAGCGCATTGATATGGCTGCACCTGAAGCGTTAGCCATCATCATCGGCACCAGGAAAGGCGACACGCGGCGCTCTCCTTTGTTGAGTCGCGTCTCAACCTGTTCTTCGAGTGTGCCGAGTCCACCAATGCCCGTTGCGAAAATCGTTCCAAAGCGGGTCGGGTCGACACCTAACGATCCTGCTTGCTCGAACGCCTCTGCGGCGGCTGCAAGGGCGAACTGTTCAACACGATCGGCGCGTCGTGCTTCTTTGGGACTATCGAACCACGGCAGGGGATCCCAGTTCGGAATTTTGGCGTCGATTCCACCCTGGAGACCAGGGCCGTTTAGGCCTGCCCAAAAAGCATCCTTCCCGACACCACAGGCTCCGAGAACTCCATAGCCGACTATCGCAACACGATGCCCAGCACCTTGCATATCTGAATCCCTACAGGGTCAGATCTTGGCGGCTACGAGATCCAGTGCCTCGCCAACCGTCTTGACATCTTTGAGTTCTTCTTCGGGAATCTCGATACCGAACTCATCCTCGAGTTCCATGACCAACTGCACGACATCGAGGCTGTCGGCATCGAGGTCCTCAGCAAAGCGCGCTTCACGGGTGACTTTTGATGCCTCAACGCCGAGGGTCTCCACTGCACATCGCGTGAACCTTGAAAGCAGATCTTCACTCATTGGTTTCTCCTGTTACTTATAAAGGGGTTGTTATTAGTTTCGCACACGATCAATGGCCCATTCCGAGACCACCATCGACTGGAATGACAGCACCAGTGATGTAGGCCGCCGCAGGAGATGCCAAAAACAGCACAACTCCGGCGATCTCGTCTGCTGTTGCTACGCGCCCAAGTGGAATTTGATCAGTCATCTTGGCGAGAACATCGTCGCCGAGGACGGCTGTCATATCTGTGGCGACGGGTCCGGGAGCCACCACGTTGACCGTGATCGATCGTGAGCCAAGTTCTCGCGCCAGTGATCGGGCAAATCCCACGAGACCAGCCTTTGAAGCCGCGTAGTTGGCCTGCCCCGTTTGGCCAAGGAGACCGACCACGGAGGACATGAGGATGATTCGCCCCTTGCGGGCTTTCAGCATGCCTTGCGCCGCGCGTTTTGATACTCGGAAAGCACCAGTCAGGTTGGCGTCAATCACATTGGTGAAATCTGATTCACTCATGCGCAAGAGAAGTGTGTCATTTGTGATTCCAGCGTTGGATACAAGAATTTCAACTGGCCCAAGCTTTGCCTCAACCTCTTTGAATGCGGCATCAACATCTTCGGTGACGGTCACGTCGCATTTGACTGCGAGAAACCCTGCTGGTGGTGGGGAAGAGTTGTAAGTGACGGCGACACTGTCGCCGTTGGCCTTAAACATCTGGGCGCACGCCAGACCAATTCCCTTGCTCCCACCGGTTACCAACACGACTCGACTCATTGGCCACCCCACTTGATGATTGCGCTGGCAGCAGTCATGCCGGCACCAAATCCCACCAACAAGATGTTGTCACCCTTTTTTATGCGATCAGATCGTAAAGCATCCACCAAAGCCAGTGGGATGGAAGCAGATGATGTGTTTCCGGTGTAGTGGAGAACTGTCGCTATTCTCTCCTCAGGGATTCCGAGTCGATCACAAGCAGCTTGAATAATTCGAATATTGGCTTGGTGCGGAATAACCATGGCGATGTCGTCGGCGGTGAGGCCGGCGTCGGCCATCGATTTTTCAGCTGAGTCACACATGATGCGTACTGCGCGCCTGAACACCTCTTTGCCATCCATTTTGATATGGCCACCGATTTCGGCGAACAAAAACTCTTCCGCAGATCCATCTGCATCTAAGTTCCATGCGAGGAGCTGACCCCCATTTTCAGCGGCTTCTAGAACCACCGCCGCGGATCCGTCTGCGAACAGAATCGCTGTATTGCGATCCTCCCAATCCGTGATTCTTGCGAGAGTATCGGTTCCAATCACCAGAATCTTGCGCGCACCCATGGCCAAGAGTCCGTGGGCCACAACAAGTGAGTAGACAAAGCCACTGCAGGCAGCATTCACATCAAATGCACCACATCTAAGGCCAAGACCATTTTGAACTGTTGCCGATGTCGCCGGAACTGTGCGATCGGGTGTTGTGGTGGCAAGTACCAGAGCATCAATCTCGGATGGCTCTAGCCCCGCCATTTCTAGAGCTTGACGACCAGATTCAATCGACAAACCTGAAGTAGTGCCGCCCACGTGGCGCGACAAAATACCTGTGCGCTCACGGATCCACTCGTCGGATGTATCCATGCGTGCCGCAAGATCATCGTTTGTGAGAACGGTCGGTGGAAGGGCAGTTCCGTATCCCGTGATGACACCACCACGAATACCCGATGGAATCTTGGTCATCAGTTGGCCCGCAACCAAGCGATGGGCTGACGCAGCGTCACGCGTTCACCACCAACGGCAATGAAGGACTGCAGAACTCCGGCGAACGGCGAACGAACTTCGGTTCCATTGACGTCACCAAGGATTGTTCCAACTCGAATTTCTGTGCCATCGGCGAGATCATTAACCGGTGTGAAAACTCCCGCAGCCGGGCTCACCACTAGGCGCTCTACAGCAAAAAGGTGTTCACCTTCGTGAGCGACCATGGTTGCTGCTGATCCTGCTGCTAGCCAATCAATCAACTTGTCGAGTTCATCTGGCGTGGAAATTGAGATCGTCTTTGCGGTGTCAAGTGTTCGCTTGGTCATCCCGGTCAAAACACCACCCGGTCCGAGTTCAAGCACGCCGGTGACACCCATGTCGCCCATGGTTAACAAGCAATGTTTCCAGCGAACGGGACTCGATAGTTGAGCACTGAGAAGACTCGACCATTCGTCGCCCTTATCGTGAGCAAGAGCGTCAACATTGGAAACGATCGGTACTTCAGTATCCCGCGGAGATGCGGTGTTGATCGCAACTCGTAACCGATCACGCGCAGCGGTCATATAAGGCGTGTGAAACGCGCCGGCAACCTGCAGAGGCATGCATTTTTTGGCTCCAAGTTCTTTGGCAATCACTGCGGCTTTTTCAACACCCTCCGGTGAACCTGCGATGACCACCTGGCCTGGGGCGTTGAAGTTAGCGACCCACACATCAGCGTCTGCGCGGCGGCATGCCACTTCAACCTTGTCGTCATCGAGCCCGAGCACTGCCGACATCGTGCCGGGTGATGCAAGTCCCGCTTCGTGCATTGCGGCTGAACGCTCGGCAACAAGGCGAACGCCGTCCTCGAGCGACAGAGCACCACTGGCAGTCAATGCGGTGTATTCGCCAAGGCTGTGTCCGGCACAAACGTCGGGTTCAATACCCATGCGCTCAACCGCATCGAGCACCATAAGGCTGGAAACATAAGTGGTTAGTTGGGCATTGCGGGTGTCGCGCAACTCCTCGGCGTCGGCATCCAAAAGGAGAGCACCCACGTCGCGACCAAGAAGGTCGGACGCCTCGGTGACTATCTCCCAACTGTCGTGGTCAACCCATGGGCGACCCATCCCGGGGCGCTGTGAGCCCTGTCCTGGGAAGGTGAAAGCGAGCATTGCAAAAACCTTAGACCCCTCGAAACAGGCAAAACGTTGTACCCGTTGGTAACGAAAAGGGACAAAAAGTGGCTCGTGCTGTAGGGTTGTCAATCCAGCCCAAGTGGCGGAACGGCAGACGCGGCGGACTCAAAATCCGCTGTCCGAGAGGGCGTGTGGGTTCGAATCCCACCTTGGGCACGTGGGACGCAGATTGTTAGAGCGCAAATTGAGGGATGTCTCTACGCGCCTGCGCAAACTCCGCGAGGAGCTTGTCATTACTGAAGAGCAACTCTCTGTATTTGCTGATGAGGCGCACGAAAAGGGAGTGCGTGCCCTCGTATCCGAAACTCCGTATGCGTCGTTTGAATATCAAGATGTGCAGCGCCATGCCGATGCGCTGGGGAAATCGCGGGATCAGATTTGTTCTGACATTCAAGAACTCGAAGCTCGCCAGGATGAACTCTTGGATCGGTTGTCTGCATTCACCTCGAACGACTGAGAGAATGGCT
>JBIIRE010000098.1:0-6303 GCA_044341655.1 Ilumatobacteraceae bacterium
CATTTCGTCGGCTGCGGTCCACGGATCAATATTGCGCTCCAAAACCTCGGCTTGCAACTGATCCCATCTTGGGCCCGTACAAATCTCGCGTGCGCGCTGGTAAAGCCTTCGAGCAACAATCTCTCTAAGTTCTTCACCGAGTCGAAACTTGCGACGAGCTTCGAGTTTCCCTGAGGCCTCCATGTGCTCGCGATGACGCAATACGGTTTCCCAGAGTTCTTCAACACCAGTGCCATCGGATGCAACTGTGGCCACTACAGGTGGGCGCCAGTCGTCGTGCGCGATGTCGGACATGTCAAGCATCTGTTCAATATCGCGTCGTGTTTCTTCGGTGCCCTTGCGGTCCGATTTATTGATCACAAAGATGTCGGCGATTTCCATAAGGCCCGCCTTGTTGGCTTGTACCGCATCACCCCATCCTGGGTTGACTACGACAACGGTGGTGTCGGCCTTGCCGGCAATTTCAACTTCAACTTGGCCCACACCAACGGTCTCAACAAGCACCCATTGTCGACCCACGGCATCGAGCACTCGAATTGCCTCTGGGGTTGCAAGCGAGAGCCCACCCAGATGTCCACGCGTGGCCATGGATCGAATAAATACACCTGGATCAGTTGCAAAGTCCTGCATGCGAACACGGTCACCAAGAATTGCGCCGCCCGTGAAAGGTGACGAGGGATCAATCGCAAGAATTGCAACTTCAATTTCCCGTTTACGTAGTACGCCAATAGTGGCTGCAGTCAACGTGGATTTTCCCGCACCAGGAGCGCCAGTTAAACCAACTGTGTAAGCCTTGCCACTCTTTGGGTAGGCGATGCGACTAACGGCACGAGATTCTTCATCGCTTCGCTCCACCATCGATAAGAGTCGTGCCAGCGCACCACGATCACCAGAACATGCAAGGTCAAAGAGTTCCTGTGGATCGCGAGTGCGAAGGGCCACGGTCAGACCGCGATCACTTCAGTCACGCCATCGACTCGGTCACGCATGATCCGCTCGATGCCAGCTTTCAGGGTTTGGCCTGATGCGGGGCAGGTTCCACAGGCACCGACCAGGGTGACTTCAACAACACCGGTCTCCTCGTTCACCTCACGCAGCACAACATCGCCGCCGTCGGCCTGGAGGGCAGGCCGTATGACTTCGATTGTTTCTTCTACTTTCTTGCGCATTGACATTGAAGGGTCCTTGGTTGCGTCACATCGAAAAAGTGTGGAATTCCATTGAACCACCAAACCGCCTACGATTCCGACCCATGTTGGCTCATCAAGGTGGCTGGGACGAGATTTTGCTGGTTGCGGGTCCCATTGTTGTGATTGTTGGCCTGCTGGCACTTGCCAACAAGCGTGCCAAACGTCTCCAGGACCAGCGCCAGGAGTCCGAAGACCCGAGCTAAATGCGCTCGATGTCTGCGCCTATTGAGCGCAGACGTCCCACGAGATCTTCATAACCACGATCGATGTGGTGGATGTCATGAATCACGGTTGTTCCTTTGGCGACCAACCCCGCAACCACCAGTGCCGCACCGGCACGGATGTCTGGCGCTCTAACGGGTGCTCCTGAGAGCGATTCGCGACCACGCACAACCGCATGATGTCCGTCGGTTCGGATATCAGCACCAAGGCGTTGCAATTCTTCGACATATCTAAAACGGCCCGGATAAAGATTCTCAGTCACAATGCCAACGCCATCAGCCACGCTCAACATCGTCACGATCAATGGTTTGTAGTCAGTAGCGATTCCTGGATATGGAAGTGTCGCTACATCAATTGACTTGAGGCGCCCACTCGCTTCGGCAATCACACCATCTTCCGTGGGCGTGATTCGCATTCCCATGTCGGTGAAACGCTTAAGGAGCATGTCCATGTGCTCACCAATCGCGTCAATTACCTTCACTTCTCCACCAGCGACACCGACCGCCGACATATATGTTGCGGCTTGCACACGATCTGGCACTACCCGATGATCCGCCGAGTGCAACTTGCCAACTTCGACTCCGTGAATCACAAGAGTGCCCGAACCAATGCCTTCGATGTCGGCACCCATTGATACGAGCATGGTTGCGAGATCGGTAATTTCAGGTTCGCGGGCGGCGTTGTCAAGAACAGTTGTCCCTTTGGCAAAAACAGCCGCGGTGAGAATGTTCTCGGTTGCGCCGACACTCGGGAACTCAAGTGTGATCTCAGCACCGTGCAGACGTTCACAAACACCAATCACATCACCGTGGGCAAAGGTGAAAGTTGCGCCCATTGCTTCAAGGCCAGCAAGGTGCATGTCGATTGGTCGTGAACCAAAATCATCTCCACCTGGCATCGCAACACGGACTTCACCGAATCGACCAAGAAGTGGGCCGAGAACATTGATTGAAGCTCGAATCTTTTCAACGAGCTCATATGGCGCAACTGGAGTGATTGAACCGGAATTGGTGATCCGCAGAATGCCTTGATCCATGCGTGAGGAGTCAACCACCACACCCAACGCTTCAAGGAGCGTGGCCATGATCGGCACATCGGCAATATGCGGAGTGTTCGTGATCGTGTAATCACCATCTGCAAGCAGAGTGGCAGCCATAAGCTTGAGGGCTGAGTTCTTAGCTCCAGGTATAACCACTGAACCTGAAAGTGGTCCACTTTGGCGAACGAGAATCTGCTCCTCGGAGGGGCTTTTTGGCACCTCAAAAGTATGCTCGCTTTCGTGCCCCTCAATGTGACCACTATCGCGAAACAGTGGTCAGTCAACGATCAGCCATGGCTGATTGAGCCCCGCACGGACATAGTGCAGGAAACACTTGTACATGCCGAGCCCGATATCACCGACGGCACTCTTGCTCGATTTGTGCAAATGCACGGTCCATTCGTGCATTACGAGCGCGTGGTGCAGAGATCTGGCCACACAATTGCTGAGACCACGGAGTTTTCCGTGCGGATTCCATGGTTCGGGTGGTTGTTCCGATTGTTGATGGCGCGATTCATGCGCCGGAGATCACCAGAGTCACAAGCACGAGCATGGTGGTCCCCACCGACCACCATCTCAGCCAGCGAGGCGTCGATTCTTGGTCTGCTTGCGGCTGCTTCAATGCTTGCTGCTTTTATCAACACACTGTTCACCCAAACCCTCACTTACTCTTCAGAGGAGTTTGATATCTCATCGACCGGTCAAGGTCTTGGTGCTGCGGTCGTGCGTTGGGGAATCATCATCTCAATTCCAATTGCAATGGCAGCCGATCGGATTGGTCGCCGACGCGTGATGATCCGACTCGCCTACATTGCGCCCGTCATCGCATCACTGGGTGCACTTGCACCAAACTTCGGCGTGCTAGTTGGCACACAGGCCATTGGCCGACCACTCGCCCTCACATTGGATTTGTTGATAATCGTTACTGCTGCTGAGGAAATGCCACGCAATGCCCGTGCCTATGCGGTGAGCATTCTCGCAATGGCTAGCGGTCTCGGCGCTGGAGTCGCGGTAGCTGCATTGCCGCTTGCAGGGCTCGCTACGTGGGGCTGGCGCCTTGTGTTCGTAATTGCACTCGTGTGGTTGCTTGTGGCACGACACCTACGAACCTCGCTACCGGAAACCCGGCGCTTCATCACAGCGTTAGAAAATCCGCATGCTTCAAAGATTCAATTTGATCGCATCGCATTAATTGCATCGGTGGCTTTTATCGGCAACCTCTTTGTAGCAACAGCATCCATTTTCCAGAACGAATATCTAAAGGAAGTGCGTGGATTTCCAGCATGGCAAATTGCTTTGTTCACCACGGTTACCGCAATACCGGCATCCGTTGGTTTGATACTTGGCGGACGCATCGCAGACGCCCGTGGCCGACGCATGCTTGCGGCGTCAATGATCCCTCTCGGCACTGCACTCGTGGTTTCTTCTTTCTCAGTTGGTGGACTCGGCATGTGGCTATCTGCAGGAACGGGAAGTGTTCTTATTGCACTTGCATATCCGGCAATGGCTGTTTACCGTGCAGAGTTGTTTCCGACACAGCGCCGGGGTCGGGCTGCTTCAATAATCACCGCATCTTCACTACTTGGCGGAAGCATCGGTCTGATTGCGGGCGGTCTAATGATTGACAACGGGCTTAGCTACGGAAATGTGATGGCGATTCTTGCTGTTGGGCCCCTCACCGTGGGATTGATTGTCCTTGTCTCCTATCCCGAGACCGCGCACCGCGAACTCGAGGACATCAACCCTCAGGATCGAACTGGCTCAGAGACCTGACACCCATTCATTGATGCACGATGCAATTTCAGCATCTTTCCCCTTTAGCTCGTGTCTTGCACCTTCAATGAATTTGATCGTTTTGGCACCACGTATCTTGCGAGTGTGTTGCTTCAATTCCTCGGGTGAAGCAAACGGATCCTTAGTGCCATGAATGAAGAGGGTCGGCACGTGAATTTGCGATAGATGAGCTGCGCGAAGCTTTTCAGGCTTTCCCGGGGGGTGCAACGGATACGAAATAAGTACTAGCCCCGCGGTTTGCAATGCATCACACTCTGCGCCGGCTACAACCATGGAGCACATTCGACCACCCATGGAGCGGCCACCGATAACGATGTCGGACACATCGACTTGCCATTTCTTGGCCGCTGCGAGAACTTCTTTACGAACGCATTCAAGTAACACTGGTGTTGGATCTGGAAACGGCTTTCCAGCACGGCGGTAAGGAAAATTCACACGCTTAACCGGAGTTGGCTTAAGTGTCTTTTCAATCAGTTTCAGACTTGAATGGTCACGGTCGCTGCCAGCGCCGTGAAACAGCACGACACCTTTCACGGTGCTGATTCCAGCAGCACACGACGAGCCTCTGTTATGTCAGCAATTAACTGGCTCGCTTCCGCTTCGACACCGCCATGATCTGGATGGACATCACGCAGTCGATCACGGAAGCGTCTTTGCACCTCACGTTTGCCAGGTACCGCAGCGCCGACTGGGAACCCCAAAACTTCAAGGGCCCAAGCCCGTGGATCGGTAAGAGCCGTGAGCGAACTGCTCCCACCACCAAGCACATATGAGGCAAAAGCTGGACCAATCGTGCCTCCCCATTTCATCGCCCGATGGAGAAGTGGGGCCACGGCCTGGCGCACAGAATCATCAAAACGTTCGAGTACATAAATTGCGCCGAGCACCTGCTGCAGATGGCTGCCGTGAGTTTCGAGATCAAATTCAAGGGTCTCACCTTCGCCATGAATGCTGTGCATGCTGCGGGCGAGCCCATGTCGATCAACCTGGTAACGATGTCGTAATCGTGGCTGCACAATTTTCTCTCCACGTGTTACCTGCGTGACAAGACGATGAATATCGGGCACCAAATCCTCGTCCACACTGCGAAAATGAGCTGACACAACAGCAGCCAATAAAAGACCCCCAAGACCCGGCGCCGGATCCATTGGTAGATCAATTTCGCCCAGTGCAAGACGACGCGTTGGCGCAAACGGGCGCGAGTGCCAAATCTCGAATCCTGCTAAGTACATATGAGATCCACTGACTACTTACTGGTCAGGACTCGTCGAGGATGATTTCAATACCGAGGTCGTCAAAGGACTCGATCAGTTTCTCGGTTGCCAGCGCATCGTGCTCGGACACCACCACGATCGCACTCTCCCAACGATGCGGAATTCTTGCAGTCACCAGTGCTTCTGCACAGCGACTCAGTTGATGGGTATCCCACTCACTCAAATCAAATTCGATCTCGGGGCCAGCAACAACTGTTCGATTTTCACCTTCGATCTTTGAACACCAGTCGTCAACCATCGCCTCAGCCCAATCAGGAACGATGAGTTCGCTGCCTTCCCAACCATGGAGAATTTCTGATTCAACCAACAGCTCAACCAGATCAGACTGTTGATCAGGTGACCAATTGGCGAGGTCGTAGTGCACTTTCGGCGAATCTTCGTCGTAAGGGCTCCACTCAGACATGGTTCAACTGTAACCAGCAATAGCTGTTTTTCTACCTGCCCATGACGGAATCAAGAAATGTCTCCATTGCGTGGAACTCGCGCATTTTGTTTTCCGGTGCACGGAACCCGTGACCCTCGCCCTGCATGACTTCGAATTCCACTCGCCCGCCAGCAGACCTCACCGCTTCAACCAAAGACGCGCCTTGAACTATTGGGACAACTGGATCGGCATCACCATGCATCACCAGCATCGGTGTGTGCTTCAGGGCAACGGCCTTAAAGAGTGGGGATCTTGATCTGTAGTTCTCTTCACCACCCACCAATGTATGAACACTGTGACGCTCAAAACGATGACTCGTTGCTGCCAGATGTGCGAGATCGGTAACTGGATATGAGACAA
>JBIIRE010000099.1:0-6207 GCA_044341655.1 Ilumatobacteraceae bacterium
CCGAAAACATGGAAACCACAATGCGTCTCGCCAGTGAACGCTCAAAGGCCTGCAACCGCAAAGTTGAACTGCGCCCGTTTATTCGTTAGCGCACTCAATTCTCAGGGTGAGGTCACCTTGGAATACGAGTTCCTGAGATCATCCTGAAGCACAACAGCATCTGCTTCAACCGTTTCAACTCGTAACTCTTCGGTCAATGTGAGCGACCTAAAGGTCCACCCATCAGGAAGTTCGAGCCTTTCACCAAGGCCAGAGAGATCCGACTCCTCAAGTGTGGGGTCCACCTGCTGACTCCAAGATTGCATGACATACACCGTGCCGTCGGACGCAACGAGTTGGTAGACAGTGCTGCCTTTTGCGAATGTGAATACTGACTTGCGATTTACATTGTGCCCTGTGTAGGCCGGGGCGCCGATACCTACGGCACTTAAATCCAGCGTTGCTCGTTTGATCATCTCCATGCCACCAAAAGACACCGGTGCTGGAGCATCGCCTCCGGCGGCCTCAACCTCATCCATCAGCCAAAACCGTGGGCCATTCAATACCGCAAGCGGCACACCTTGTTCTTTTGCGATTGCTGTTTCATCAAGCGTGACCCAGACATCGTCTGGGCACTCATTGAGTGGATAGGTGTTATAAACCTCAGCACTTGGCTTGCCATCAATCGGTTTGATAAGAAGCACCTCGCAATAGCGCACGGTCCGCATTGACGGCATGGTTGTCGTGGTGGTACTCACAGAAGTTGTAGTTGTAGTTGTCTGAGTATCGGATTCTCCAGAACATGCGAATAGCAGCGTTACGAGAGCAATTAGAAATGCAAACTGTCGTGATCGCACTAAAACGCGATTGGTTGGGTGGACATCCAGCATTTACTGAGGCTAATGACTGTTGGTGTTACCAACGGTTACCAGCAACGATAAAAGCCCTGGTAAACCTTGCGGTTACCAGGGCTTTCTTGGTGGCGGGGGCAGGATTTGAACCTGCGACCTTCGGGTTATGAGCCCGACGAGCTACCGGACTGCTCCACCCCGCGTCGTATGGGTAGCACTCTACCAACTAGAAAGAACCCATGCCACTTCGCGACATGCAGCCATTTGAAATCAGGCCCGAGATGATTGATGACCTGTGTCTCCGACTCACACTGACTCGCTGGCCAGATCAACTTCCTGACATGCCATGGGCCCTCGGTAGCGACATTGATTACGTAAGAGAAATTTGTGAGCACTGGTGTGACGAGTTTGACTTCGCATTACTCGAGCAAAAGATCAATGGTCACCGCAATGTAATTGCAGAGTTCGATGGCATCCGTGTGCATGCGATGTTGGTTGATTCGTCGAATCCAAATGCGACTCCACTGATGTTGATGCACGGTTGGCCAGGCTCAGTTGCCGAAATGTTCGATGTCATCGAGCCACTACGAGCACAACATCATCTTGTGATTCCATCGATACCTGGATACGGATTTTCTGGGCCCACAACGAAGTACGGCGTTGGAATATTCGAAATCGCCGATACTTACGTTGCGCTAATGAATTCACTAGGACACGAGAAGTTCTTCATCGCAGGTGGTGATTGGGGTGCCATCATCGCCGGGCAAATGTGCGCGCGACATCCAAAATCAATAATTGGTCATCACTCCACGATGTTGCCTGTATTCCCTCCAGCGGAAAACATGATGGACGGAGTGGGCGAAGCAGAAGGAAAGCTCGTTGAGCGTGCATCACTCTTTCGTCTCACTGGCACCGGCTACCAAGCGATCCAATCAACCAAGCCGCAGTCCCTCGCCTATGCACTCACCGATTCACCTGCAGGGCTCGCTGGATGGATACTCGAGAAATTCAAAGAGTGGAGCTACGGAGATGTGCGCGAGGTTTTCACAAAGCAACGCCTACTGGAAAACATCAGCATCTACTGGTTCACGGGAACAATTAACTCCTCAATGCGTCTCTATCACGAAGCGATGGGTCGAGGAGTGCCAATCTTCCCGATGGGAAAGATCGACGTTCCCACTGGTCACGCCCAGTTTCCAGGTGAGATCTACCCCACCACGAGGGTGTGGGCAGAGCGTGTATTCAACATTGTCCACTGGAATGTGATGGAAAAGGGCGGCCATTTCGCTGCTATGGAGGAGCCCCAGGCGTATGCGACTGACCTTCTCCAATTCACGGCTTCCCTTGGCGCCTAAAGACACCCAATTTCGATTTCGGGGACATTATTACTGGTGCGGTAACCTCAGATAACCAATAGGCGCGTATTTGCGTGCCAACTACGTATCCCGGGGAGAATCAATGAAGCGTTTCCGTACCGTTGCTGCCACATTTGCTGCAGTCGCACTCGTTTTGTCTGCTTGCTCAGATGACAGCGAATCGTCGCCAGATGCAGAATTCACGACAATTTCTGATGGCAAATTGACCGTCTGCACCGACTCGCCGTATGAGCCATTCGAATGGCAAGACGACGACGGCAACTGGACCGGTTTTGACATTGACCTTCTCACAGCAGTTGCCGATGAAATGGGTGGACTCACTCTTGAAGTGATTGATCAGCCATTTGAAGGCATCTGGTTGGCGCCAGCCGCCAAAAAGTGTGACATTGTCGGTTCGGCAATGACCATCACCGAAGAGCGCCAAGAAGCAGCGTTGTTCTCTGATCCTTACTTCAATGCCGACCAGTCATTGCTTGTAAGTGCAGACCAAGCCGAAACTCTTGTAGACGCTGCATCACTTGCAGGCAAAACCATCGCTGTTCAGAGCAACACCACTGGCGAAACCTACGCCAATGAGAACTTCACTGACTCAACAATCAAATCCTTTGCTGATGCAACAGCGCTGTTCCTCGCTTTGGAATCCGGTCAAGTGGATGCAGCACTCCAGGACCTGCCTGTTAACGCTGACCGTGCGATGAAGAACACCGACCTTGCAATCTCTGCAACTTTCACCACCGGTGAGCAGTACGGATTCGCCGTAGCGAAAGACAACACGGCTCTTATCGAAGCAGTGAACGCTGGTCTTGCAGCCGCTAAGTCCAGTGGCGATTACGCAGAGATCTACAAGAAGTACTTCGGTGTAGACCCTGAGTGATTCTCAGCTGAAAACTGAATCATGAGTTTGAGCAAGCGCCAGCGCGCCAACCTACTCCGCTATTTCGTATATGCGGCTACGTTGATCGCGCTGGCGTTGCTTATTTTCATCGTCGATTGGTCAAAGCTCTCAAACGCCATGTTCAAGTGGCGCATCATTAAAGAGCAGTTTCCTGACATTCTGACTAAAGCAGCGCGCAATACACTCATCTTCACTTTCTTCGGATTCATCGGTGGTCTTGGCCTCGGCTTAATTCTTGCCTTGATGAGATTGTCCAAGGTGCGCCCATATAGATGGTTTGCAGCCACATACATAGAGGTACTGCGCGGTATTCCACTACTTGTAACACTGTTGATTCTCGGCTTCGGTGTTCCGATTGCCACTGGATGGACCTGGCCGAACATGTACGTACAAGGTGCTGCACCACTTGCACTTGTTGCTGCTGCATATATCGCCGAGACGATTCGTGCCGGCATTGAGGCAGTGCCACGCGGACAGATGGAAGCAGCGCGCTCTCTCGGCATGAGTTACTCACGCGCAATGATTACCGTCATTATCCCGCAAGCGTTTCGAATCATCCTTCCCCCATTAACCAATGAGTTTGTTCTATTGATTAAAGACACCTCGCTGATCTCAGTCCTGGGTGTCACCGAGGGGACTCGTGACCTCGCCCAATTCGGCCGCGATGGTGTCGGCAAGTTTGCAAACGCGACACCACTTGTAGTGGCGGGTCTTGTGTATTTGATTCTCACGCTTCCACTGACCCAATTGGTCGCATACATGGAGCGCAAAGCAAAGAGGGTTCGCCGATGAGCGACGTCGTTGTGCAACTCACCGAACTCCGCAAATCATTCGGCGCCAACGAGGTTCTTCGGGGTATCAATCTTGAAGTAACACGCGGTGAAGTCGTGTGCATCATCGGCCCATCGGGTAGTGGGAAAAGCACCCTGCTGCGCTGTGTCAACATGCTCGAAACACCCACATCCGGCACCGTCGCAGTTGGAGGTATTGAGCTCACCGATCCCGATTGTGATCTTGACGCTGCACGAACCTCGCTGGGAATGGTTTTCCAGCAGTTCAACTTGTTCCCGCATATGACCGCAATGGAAAACGTCACCGTTGCCTTGCGCAAGGTGCTGAAGCGATCTCGCTCGGAAGCGGAACTAATTGCCGGCGAGCAACTAGCCCGCGTGGGATTGTCAGAAAAGGCATTGTCATACCCCGCCCAACTGTCTGGTGGTCAGCAACAGCGTGTGGCAATAGCCCGTGCCTTGGCAATGGGCCCGTCAGTCATGCTGTTTGATGAGGCCACCAGCGCCCTTGACCCGGAACTTGTTGGCGATGTGCTTGCGGTAATGCGCTCTCTGGCCGAGGAAGGAATGACCATGCTTGTGGTCACCCACGAGATGGGTTTTGCCCGCAATGTTGCTGACCGTGTCATCTTCATGGACGAAGGCGTCATCATGGAGCAGGGCAAGCCTGCGGATGTGCTTGGAAATCCCAGTGTTGACCGTACGAAAAAATTCTTGGCTTCCGTACTCGGCACGCATTGATGTGGTGAACTAGATGTCGGTATGGGCATCTTCAACCGCGAACAAAAAGCATCCGCGGCCTCCGTCGACGAGCTTCGAATAATTGTCGAATCACTTCGCGGCACAGTCGACACACAAGCTGCATCGCTGGCCGCTGCTGAAGCTCGACTTGACTCAATTTCAAATCTTCTAGGTGTGCTCGAGTCCAAAGTGTCACGCGTTGGCACTGAGGTTGGCAATCAAATACATGAACTCGGCAACGAGATTGCTGGAATGGTGAAAAAGATTGAATCGGCAGAGGCCATTGCCGAAGAGTCTTTTGAACAGTTAGCCGCCAATCAACAGCGACTCGCCAATGAGCAAGCTCGCTACGAAATTGCATTCAGGCAAGATCTTGCCCAGATTGCAGACCTCGCCCGCCGTCGCGGCTGATCTGGTTTTTAGCTATTCAGCAATTCGAGCGCCCGCTCGATGTACTCCCTGGCTTCAGCTTGCTTGGCTTGGAACGTGGCAAAGTCTGGCGGCGATTCCTGCAGAGCCGCATCAGCCTCAGCAAACAGCTGATCAGCTTTGGCCAACAGTTCAGCTGGCGTGTCACTCTCATTTGGTTCTGTACCAGGGACCGTGGTTGTTGGAGCCGAGCCAGTTCGGTCGCCTAGATCAACATCAAAACCAGGGAACAGGCGTGCGATGGCTTCACTTACCGAGTCAGCCATTACGGGTCTGTTGTTGTAGGACGCGAGAATCTTGCGCACAAAAATCTGCTGTGATGCAGTGTCATCGGGTTGCACAAAGACAGGCCGGATATAGACGATGCCTTTCCCAACGGGGACAAGTTGCAAGTCACCAAAGACTACGCGTGACCCGCGCAAGTCCAGAGGTGTTATCTCCTGTGAAATCGCTGGGTCGGATTCGAATTCTGCAGCAGCTGAAGCAGGGCCGGGTGGAAGTGGATCGCTGATGCTGTAAACAACAATCTGACCAAAGTTGTCGGGATCACTGGAGACCACCATGAACCCACGCAACTCCTTGCGGCTGTCATTCGCACTGAAAGGCACGAACGGGCGCAGCATCGAGAACACCCCGATGTCATTAGCGCGGTCACCACCTGGCGCGTGGAAGATCGTGTAATAGGGCTCAAACCGTTCGACATTGGCTTCGGCGACATCGGCCGTATCGGCATTCACAATTGAAGTGGTCGATGATCCAATTGCGGTAGCAACACCTTCTGGCTCAATCGGTGGTGCTTGCGCGACGCTCCATGCCTTGTCACGATTGAAGAACAGAGTTGCATCCTCAAATTGGTACTTGCCCCACATGTTTGACTGAACACGGAAGAGGTCCTCTGGGTAGCGGACATGGTCTTCTAAACCTTCGGGTGCTTCGTCAATCTCCTTGAAAAGTTTCGGAAACGCCGCGGCCCATGCGCGAGCAATTGGATCCGTGGAATCACTTACGTAGAAGTTGACCTCTCCCGTGTAAGCATCAACAACTGCTTTAACACTGTTGCGGGCGTAGTTGAAGTCCTTGTTGAGCCCACTCGCCGAACTCAACTGATCAGTGTTGGCGCGCTGCGCATATGGATAGCGATTTGT
>JBIIRE010000017.1:0-18251 GCA_044341655.1 Ilumatobacteraceae bacterium
GAGCTTCAGGACCCAGAAACGACTCCACATTCGCCTTGGCTCGATTGGCAAAATCTTCGCGCAGTTCGTAGCCGGTGATATCTGCACCCCAGCGCAGCATCGCCATTGATAAGGCTCCCGATCCAACACCCGACTCAAAAACCCGCACCCCAGGCTTGATATCCCCGATCATGCAAATTGGTGCGAGATCCTTGGGATAAATCACCTGCGCACCTCGTGGCATCTCCACCACGAAATCCTCAAGAGTGGGACGTAGCACTACGTACTTGGCACCCTTGGTCGACTCGACCCAACAGCCCTCCTCTTTACCGATCACATTGGCGTGAGGCACAAAGCCAGCATGACTGTGGAACTCACCGGCGTCGGAGAGAATCTGAAGATATCTCCGCTTTTTCTGGTCCAAGAGCACGACTCGCTCACCAGCACGAAAAACATTGTTCATTTCACTTCCCAGTCTTCGCTGCGATTCACCCGCAAGGTAAGAGTCTGACCCTCTTTCAAACGGATGCGCTTGACGGCCTTCTTGTCCGCGCGCGTTTTCGCTCGACGCTTAAGTATCCAAGCGAGCAATCCACCAAGCAAGCGTGACCTTTTTCGAACATAGGTCACGAGTTTTGTAGACCGCGGAATCTTCCGCATCCCGGTCAGCCCCTGCGGATTTCAACAAACGCAGACTTTTTGCGTCCTCTGCGACGACCCGCAAAATAAGCAACCAGAACAGCAATGAAGCCCGCACCAACAGCAGCGCCTACAAGGGTCTGTTTTTCATCCTTCAGGCGACCTTGAATCAACTCTTGAATACTGCGCAATTTGTTTTCGATATCAGTTCGGGAGATCCGTTGGGAGCTCTCAGTAGTTGTCTCGTCAGTCATGGGGCCTCACAGTGTCCGTTTTTTTACCCTACTAAGGGTCACCAGCACGATCAGGGTGCCAAGCATGAAAGTCACCATGTAGGGAACGAATGACCAGCCACCGTCAAAAGCATTGCCTGACACATCCACCAAGAGACGCAGCGCGCCAAGAAGCAAAAACACCATTCCAATACTTACGAACACTGCCGCAATACTTCCTACAAGCACCCACCGACCAGCACCCTTTAGTGGTTCCAGCGTCTCCTGTTTGGCATAACCAACAATGGTGTCAACCACATCCGAGGATTCCTCAGCTTGACGAATATCTGAAAAAAGTCCCATTGATTACCTCACCTAAATCCAATCATTACTTCGCACCTAAGACAATCCGAATTTGTATGTATCTAGCCGCTGCTGGCACAAGGCGTCGAGGGCCTGCATCCGGTCCGTGTTATCACGCAACCGAATCAGCTGATAACGATCTAGTTCGTCAAGTGGAGCCTGCGCGCAGAGCCTCCAGCCCGACTCAGTCGCGTCATCGCTCGCATCCCCTACCAACACGGTTGGATCTATCGGTGCTCCAAGCTCAAAGGCAAGAGCCCGAAGTTGCCTTACCGTGGTGCATGCCTGGGCATAGGCGATTGCAAATGGACCATCCGTGCGCGAAGCCTCACAACGAGTGACTTCAACTACTGCTCGGGGGTACGGAACCTCTGGAAGCCACTCAACTACTTCTAGAAGATCAGTGACCGTTGCGACCACCATTGCCCTATCGCCAGATGGGCTCCACTTGATCCCGCGAATCTCTGCGAGAACGCCAAATTGGGCACGCTTGTCCCCTCCACCTACTTCCTTACCGCGCTCAATCATCACCGAGCCAAATACCGGAGCGACATCTGGGTCCGATCGCGTTAAATCACCAAACATTTGGATATACCGACCCTCGAAGATGCGAAGTGGTAAATCCTCAGTGGGCATGAATGGATTTCCCAATGGGAACATTGGAATTTCTAATAGCCCATCCATTAGTGACTCATTGCCCCGGGGTCACGTCGAGAGCGGAATCAGACGGCCGAGCAAAACTCAAAAGTCTTGTAACTAGATCAGTCCACCGAGGGCGAAAATAAGACTCTTCATTGACACCCGAACCATTGTAGAAAAGCGCAAAAATTGGCGCACCAGCTTTTTCGCTCGCAAAACCCGACAGGGCCTTCACACCTGTTAGGGAACCAGTCTTAGCTCTCACCACGCCCAACGCCGGCGGTTCGGTAAATGCGTCAATGAGGGTTCCGCTGGAACCGCCCAAGGGAAGTTTCTGCAGAAGTGTGCGTCCGGATGTCGAGTTCAACAGGTCCACCATGAGCACGCAGGTCAAACGGTTTGAGCGATCAAGACCCGAACCATCCGCAATTATGAGGTTCTCAGTGTTGTATCCCCATGCCGAAAGTTGTTCTACAACTACACCAGCACCAGCCGCCGTTGATGCGACACCTTTGACCGACAGCCCGATCGACTTGAGCAGCATTTCTGCGGTGTTGTTATCGCTGTTAGTCAGCATGTCGGTTACCAGATCGGCCAATGGAGCTGACTTGATGCTCGCCACGGTAGGTAAATCCGTATCTGCTTTCCCCGCAACGGCTGAACCAATAACCGCCACACCTAAACGCCGTAAACGTGCCGAGAGCTCTTGTGAAGCAGCAAACGCAGGATCGTCGGGTTTTTGGCTTAATCCAAATACTGAACCATCATCTAGCAAGAGAGCTCCGATTGGACCCCCAAAGGTCTTCTTAACGTCGGCGGACCATCCGGATGGATATCGCTGCTCGTCAAACAACGTGCCATCGCCGACCAAGGAACCCTCAATACGAGTTACGCCAGCTTCAACTAGAGCATCCAACAACACATTTACGTCAGTGAAGAATGTTGTTGGATACTTTTCCACACTGCGATACATAGGAAGACTCAAGACAGGGTCTCCCCCACCAACAATGAAAAGATTGCCAGCTGCGACTCCATCAGCAACGTTGCCAACGATCTTTGTTTCAAAGCGATGCTCTGGCCCAAACACTTCCAGCGCAACCAGAGCGGTCACAATCTTGATGTTCGATGCAGGAATCAAAGCGGTGTCGGAGTTCACCAGATCTACGGTTCGATTAAATGACTTCACCGCCAAGCATGCGTTGTCACCAAGAGTCGCTGAAAACTCGCCAAGTTCTAGTCGTAGATTTGCCACAGAAACATCGGTTGCCAGCGTGGAGTTAATCCGTCGAACGTTGAAAAGTGATGAGCCTGAAAGCTCCGTTGATGAATTGTCGGGATTGTTGCGTGTAGCAACACCGCCTAATGCACCTATTCCTGCAAGCAATGGCGCTAAACCGACCATCGCACCAACACCGACAGCCAAAAGTGGACGCCTCCGCACGGACTGTTCGGTCATGTAGCAATACCTCGATAACTTGCATATCTATATAAGTGTGCAAGAGCGGTTGCAGCACGATTTCCACTTGGATAACACATGCGGCCGGTGGCTCTCACTGTGGCGGGCCCTGCATTATTTGGATCTGCAGTGGCTAATTCAGTTGCAGTCAAAATCGGTTTACCGGTCGCCACTGAGAGCTCATATGCCGCCTCGGCAAATCGCTGGTCCTGTTTTTCGTGGTAGGAAACTATGCGGTCCATACCAAACCCTGGATAAAACCCGCCATCGCGCATAAGCCGTGCCTGGTTACTTTGAATTCCGATTCCTAGATAGATGACGGCGTGGACCTCTGGATGTCGGGCAACAATTTCCATCACATCCGGAATGGTGTCGCGTGTTTCACCTCCCGCACAATCAACGGGGTTATTACGGCTCCATCGGGGCGGCAATTTCGAATCAATCTCGCTTAGAAGGTCTTCTGGAAGATCAAGAAGGTGCAAGACGCCGTCTCTCGAAATCTGGTCGGCGGTGGCAACTCCCCAGCCCCCAACTGTTGTTAAAACCACCACGTTCGGACCAGCGGGAAGAGGTTGGGTTGCAAAAGTTGCGGCGGCCTCAAAGGCTTCTTCTACCGTCACCGCACGGACCACACCAGTCTTTGCACATACCCCGTCAAATATCCGATCGTTCGCTGCAAGTGCGCCTGTATGGCTCGCTGCTGCGCGAGCACCGCTGTCAGTTGCCCCACCTTTCACAACCACGAGTGGTTTGCGTGCAGTTACCTCACCAAAACCTTGAATTAAGTCAGCCCCATCGCTAATGCCCTCTAAATAGGCGAGACTTACCTTGGTCGCATCATCGGTTGAGTACCAACGTAAATAGTCAATAACAGAGACGGATGCGGCGTTACCAGCAGAAACTGCACGAGAAATCCCCACGTGATGCTGACGAGCAAAATTTTGAAAACTGGAGACAAAATTTCCACTTTGACTAGCCACTGCAATCGCACCAGCAGGAGGGTAAGGGGCAACAATCTGTGCACATAGCGAAGACGGTGTACTTACGACACCTTGTCCGTTTGGGCCAGCAATCAAGACTCCGAGCTCGTTACCAAGCGCGACCAATGCATCTTCCTCACGCTTACCTTCCTCCCCTGCTTCGCCGTATCCAGCAGAAGTAATGAAAGCAGCCTTTATGCCCTTTGATGCACACGCCCTGATGAGATCCTGATTAGTGGAAGCAGGCGTACACACAAACGCAAGATCGAACTTCCCAGCCTCTAGGTCATCGATGGACTTAACCGTTGCGATGTCCAAGACGGTCTCTCCGCTCAGATTGGTGGCTGCAACTTCACCTCGGTAACCGCTGGCGAGAATGTTGTGCAGAGATACGAAACCAAATTTTCCTGGGTGTGATGATGCGCCAGCCACAACAACACCCCGAGGATCGAAAAGGGCGGAGAAATGCGCTTCAGATACTCGGCTACGCGAGGGTGCCGTTACCGCTGTGGATTGATCAGAAATCTCAATTAGTGCATCCACCGCAACAATTGAGCCATTTGCTTGCACGATCAGCGGGTTTACATCAACCGAGACAATTCGTTGGTCATTGATCATGCAGCGACCAACAGCCATCAACGCGGCAACGAGTTCATCAATCGATACGGCGCTTTCACCACGAAAATCTTTCAATAATTTCTGCAAACGAAGACTTCCGACCATCGACCGTGCATCGTGTTCCGTGATCGGCAAAGGTCTAAAAACCACATCTTCGATTACCTCGGCCATAACCCCGCCCACACCAAGCATCAAAGTTGGACCAAATACTGGGTCGCGGAGCGCCCCGATAATCAGTTCGCGGCTACCTGACACCATTGGAGCAACCAACAGTGAAACGGATCCATCCTCGGGGGTGGCCGCGGCAAGCAGTTCATCCGCTGCGCGGGCCACATCGATCGAATTCGAAAGACGCAAACGAACGAGGCCGCGTTCCGTTTTATGAGCAATAGCGTCGCCACACAGCTTCAGCACCACCGGATAACCAAATTGGTTGGCCGCAAACGAGGCTTCTTCAACGGTTACTGCGGATTTCTCGGGGAGCAATGGGATCCCGTAGCCGGCGAGCATGTTCTTGGATTCGGACTCCGACAGGGTCCTGGTTCCTGCCTGTCTATGGGGGGCTGCCATGCGTCCACGGTAGCGACTTGTGTTGCTCTTGTCCTGATACCTTCGAATCGTGACAAAGAGCGAGAAAATGCCCGGATCAAACCTCACACCGGAGCAAGACGCTCTCGCGATTTCGATTATCCGTGGTCTCGCGATGGATGCTCCCCTAAAGGCCAAAAGCGGACACCAAGGTACGGCCATGGCTCTGGCGCCATTAGGCCATGTACTTTTCAGTCGAGTGATGAAATTCGACCCGAAGGATCCGGCTTGGCCTGATCGTGATCGATTCATTCTCTCTGGTGGTCATGCATCAATTCTTCAATATGCCCTGCTCTATCTGTCGGGCTATGACCTGACATTGGATGACTTAAAGAGTTTTCGTCAGTGGGGTTCGCGGACACCAGGCCATCCAGAAGTAGGTCACACCTCCGGGGTTGAAGTAACAACGGGCCCGTTGGGACAAGGTTTCGCCAACGCAGTTGGAATGGCACTTGCCGAGCGGTACCTGCGTTCTGCCTTCGGTGAAAAAGCAGCCAACCATCACACCTACGTGATCATGGGCGATGGGTGCTTGATGGAGGGCATCAGCCACGAAGCAGCTTCGTTTGCTGGGCACCAAAAGTTGGATCACTTGATTGCGATTTTCGATGACAACAAGATCACAATTGACGGCTCCACTGACCTTGCGTGCAGTGACGACGTGGCGATGCGGTTTAAGGGCTACGGCTGGAATGTGATTGATCTTGGCCAGCAAAGCGACGACTTAGATGCGATTGAAAACGCCCTTCTACGCGCTCGTGAACACACTGGCCAACCCACACTGATCACATTGCAAACCCGAATCGGCTACCCATCGCCCGATTTCACAAACAAGCACGAGGCGCACGGCAACCCCTTCTCTGCTGAGCACGTGAGCCGCACCAAATCGGTAATGGGAATTCCCGATGAGCCCTTCTATGCGCCTGATGAAATTATTAGTGCCTGTCATCGCAACGCCACTGATCGATCAGCGCTCGTGAAGCCAAAATCATCACCAGGCACCTCAATTCCTGAACTTCTAACGCAACTGACAGGTCTGCCCCGCTTTGATCAAGGTGAATCGATAGCAACACGTGTCGCAATCCAAAAGGCAATCGAAGCAAGCTCAGAGCAAATGCCAGGACTCTTGATCGGTGCTGCAGACCTCACAGGGAACACCGGCGCCAAAGACTCCAAATTGACGGCACAGTCAGCCACAAATCCTGCTGGACGACAGATTTACTACGGGATTCGCGAACACGCTATGGGGGCCATTGCCGTTGGTTTGGCTTTACATGGCGGAACTCTTCCAGTGGTCGGAACCTTCTTTGTCTTTGCGGACTACATGCGCCCCGCCATACGTCTTGCAGCTTTGAGTAGAGCCAAATGTGTGTTCGTCTTTAGTCACGACTCTGTTGGCGTTGGAGAAGATGGGCCCACCCATCAACCCGTCGAACATCTCGCGTCATTGCGCTCAATCCCGGGGCTCAGAGTCATACGTCCGGCTGACGCCAATGAAACGATCGAGGCCTGGAAGATAGCCGTGTCTAGCGATGGTCCTACTGCACTCGTGTTGAGTCGCCAGAATTTGCCAGTCGTCTCTGATGGAAGTGCCGTTCTTAGCGGTGCTGGCTTACTTCGTGACGCAGAAAATGCCGCAGTCACGCTGGTTGGCACCGGAAGCGAAGTGAGTGTCGCCTTGGCTGCCGCCGACGCACTCAAAGCACAAGATATTCATGTGCGCGTTGTTTCGATGCCTTCATGGGACCTCTTCTTAGCGCAATCGGCTGAGACCCGTAGAAAAATTCTTCCCGAGGAAATCCCGACGCTATCTATTGAGGCTGGAACAACATTCGGATGGGCCTCTTTCTCGAATCATCAAATTGGCATCGACCGGTTTGGTGCCAGCGCGCCAGGCGCTGAAGCTCTTGAGCAACTTGGAATCAGTGTCGATGCGGTAGTTGCAAAAGTAAATCAAATCAGGAGTTGATAATCAGTGTCTGAACGTCTTCGTAACCTGTTTTCTCAACATGGCCAAAGCCCATGGTTGGACAATATTCAACGCAGCCATCTCACCTCAGGACACCTGGCGCACATGCGAGATCGGGGCGTGCGGGGATTGACATCAAATCCATCAATTTTCCAAAAGGCGATTCAAGGTTCAGTCGACTACGACGATCAGTTCAAGTCGCTGATCGATTCCGGGAAGTCGATCGAGGATTCCTACTGGGAAATGGTTCTAACCGACATTTCTGATGCCCTTGATGTTTTTCTACCACTATTTAATTCAAGTGGTGGCGGTGATGGATTCGTCAGTGTTGAAGTTGATCCGCGTCTCGCGCACGACACCGATGGAACTTTGAGTGCGGCGCGCTGGTTGCGTAGTCGCATAGAACAGCCAAATGTGATGATCAAGATCCCCGCCACGCTTGCTGGTCTGCCTGTTATTCGTCAGATGATCGCCGAGGGCTGCAACGTTAACGTCACACTGATATTTTCGATACCTCGCTATGAAGAAGTGATGGAAGCTTTCATCTCGGGATTAGAAGATGCAGTTGCGGCGGGTGCCACTGACCTTTCTGGTGTTTCGTCCGTGGCTTCATTTTTTATAAGCCGCGTTGATTCTGAAATTGACAAGCAACTCGGAATCGACTCGAGTCTGGCGGGTACCGCAGCCATCAATCAAGGTGTACTCGCCTATCAGGCATACAAAAGAGTCTTCTCGGGACTGCGTTGGGAGCGTTTGCAGGCTCTTGGTGCGAAGACTCAGCGTCCGCTCTGGGCATCTACCTCTACCAAAAACCCTGCTTACCCAGACACTCTTTATGTTGACTCCCTGATCGGTCCAGACACCGTTAACACCCTTCCAGAAAACACCCTTGAGGCATTTGCTGATCATGGGCGCTTGGCTCGATCCATAGACGCAGACCCGGAACTCGCGATACGGCAGTGGACTGATTTGGCTGAACACGGCATAGATGTGGATGCTGTAGCAGCCAAATTAGAGGACGAAGGTGTGGCGGCCTTCATCACCTCATTCGACGATCTTTTGAAGACTCTAAAGGACAAGGCCGAGACCTTTTCTGCGTGAATCGCATTTAAAATGAGACCATGTCAATGAGCATCGGTGGCACCAGCCCCTCTGATCCTGCTGACGAGATTGAAGAAGTAATTACCAGACTTCTGGAGCTAATCGCGCCGCGTCGCAATCGTCATCTCTACAAAGAAATGTTTACAACTATCAGTTCAATGGCATCTGCTGATACAGACACTCTTGATCTAAAGATCACTTCTGGTGCATTGGCGGAGATGCACGAGGCCTATGAGATGTTTCGTCCCTACCGTGAACGCCGAAAGGTTACGGTTTTTGGCTCGGCACGAACTGCTCCACACGACCCTCTCTACCGCCAGACCGAAGACGTAGCAAAGGTAATCAGCGATGCGGGATGGATGGTCGTCACTGGTGCCGGGCCCGGCATTATGGAAGCTGGGATGCGTGGCGCAGGTCGCGAAGCATCAATCGGCGTATCGATCCGTCTACCAAACGAGCAACAAGCAAATCCCGTGATCCAAGATGATCCCAAGCATGTTGCGATGAGGTATTTCTTCACTCGAAAGCTGATGTTGGTAAAAGAGTCTCACGGATTCATCTGTATGCCCGGAGGGTACGGAACTCTTGATGAAACCTTCGAACTGTTAACGCTGACCCAGACCGGCAAGGGGGTTCCAGTTCCGATCGTATTGCTGGACGTTCCAGGTGACCGTTATTGGAGTGAAGTCGAGGATTTCATTCGTGATCAACTCGCATCTCGACAATTAGTGAGTTCCAACGATTTAGATCTTTTTGTTCGCACGGATAGTTCAGCGGTGGCAGCCAACGCCATTCTTGACTTTTATCGCAATTACCATTCGATGCGTTATGTCGGCGAACTAATAATCCTTCGCCTTCAGCGTGAACCATCCGCCACCCAGCTCGAGCTTCTGAACGAGGAATTCAATTCGATAGTTCATCAGGACCAAATCCGAGTCCTTGATCCGGCCACATCGGCTCGACGCGACCCTGGTGAGACTGGTCTTGTGCGGCTTGCCTTTCCTTTCGGTCGGCACGACTTTGGCGACTTACACCGCCTCATCCGAGCAGTAAATCGCTTCTAACTAGGTCAGTCTTCTATCAATCGAAGCGTATTAATGGCCTTGTCAATGGCGCGCTGAACCTTCATGAGTTCCTTATCGGTAGCAGGGCGGCCAGATTTTGTGGCTGCTGCTTCTCGCAAGGACTCGAACATTATTGAGTCGAGCCGCTCACGTACAGATTCAAGATCGATAATCAACTCTGTGAGATTCATGTCGTAATGGTACGTGTTCGTCTTTGAGACACCGTCGATTTCAATTAGGTTTAGACACCGTGTCAGGCCATGAAGATCTCCATGAATGGGTCAGTTTCGAGGATCCGAAGGAGAAACGCACGTGGATGTTCGATGCCACATACCTGAAGTCCAATTGGATGTGCATCTATGGCTCGGGTTGCAAGGGGATTCTGGAAACCGACGCGACCGAATTGTCACAGGGTTGCTGCAGTTTTGGAGCACACTTCATCGATGACGAAGACCAGCAAACAGTCGTTAAGGCTGTGAAGCGCCTCAAATCAAAGCATTGGCAACACAAGAAGGTTGCCGAGAAAAAGGGCTGGTCCGTTAAAGAGAAGGACGGAAGCTTAAAAACCCGTGTGGTCGATGGTGCATGCATTTTTCTCAATCGGCCGGGTTTCGAAGGCGGCGCAGGGTGCGCCCTCCATGTGGCCGCTTTAGAAGTAGGCGAACGCCCGATGGACTGGAAACCCGATGTCTGCTGGCAGGTACCCGTGCGTCTCGAAGAGCACGAGGGCGACGATGGGCACGTGATTTCCTTCGTTCGTGAGTGGAAGCGACGCGATTGGGGCGACGCCGGCGATGAATTCCATTGGTGGTGCACCGACAGCCCAGAGGCATTTGTTGGGACCAAGCCCACTTATGTCTATCTGCGAGATGAGATTGTCGAACTCTGCGGTGAAGAGGTCTACACGATGTTGGTGGAACTACTTGCAGCACCAACAACAGTGACACTTCCTCACCCTGCCGTAAGACGCTAGTTAAGCACTCGCCTTTTTAAAGGCGCGCCTACGATCCTCAAGACCGAGATATTTCTTGCGGATACGAATCGTCTTGGGTGTCACCTCAACGATCTCGTCATCCGCAATCCATTCAATCGCAGTTTCAAGTGTGTGAATAACGGGGCTAGCCAATTTCACACCTTCATCATGACTATGTGTTCGAATATTGGTCTTCTCTTTGGCCCGCACCGCATTGACCACCATCTCATCGTTGCGCGCGTTCTCGCCCACAACCATGCCTTCATAAACTTCGTCACCAGGGGACACGAACAAGGTTCCACGGTTCTGCAAATTGTCAAGCGCGTAAGCGGTGACCGAACCCATACGGTCGGCGATCATTGCCCCACCGAGACGATGAGGAAGTTCGCCCACCCATGGAGTCCACCCGGCGTGTTGACCATTGAGTAGTGCAGTACCACGGGTCACCGTGAGAAGGAGTGAACGAAAGCCAATCAGGCCGCGCGATGGGGCCTCAAAATGAATCAGGGTACGACCCGGATCACCAGGGCGCATATCGCTAACTCGGCCTTTTCGTGGAGCAAGTGCCTGCGTAACAGCTCCCACGTATTCATCCGGCACATCACAGATACCGTGCTCAAGCGGTTCAGATTTCTTGCCGTTGATTTCCTTTGTGACAACCTCGGGCCGTGAGACCTGGAGTTCATAGCCTTCACGACGCATGTTCTCGATCAAAACCGCGAGCTGCAACTCGCCGCGTCCAGCAACTTCAATCACTTCTGGCGATTCTGTGTCGCGAAGACGAATAGATACGTTGCCGAGAATCTCACGGTCGAGTCGTTCACGAAGGTGTCGACTCGTCAAGTATTTGCCCTCTCGACCCGCAAATGGCGATGTGTTCACAGCGAAACTCATCCTGATAACTGGTTCATCCACTTCTAGGCGCGCAAGTGCGATTGGATTCAAGCCATCGGCAATTGTGTCGCCAACCTCAACCTCAGGAATTCCAGCCACAATGAACAAATCACCGGCATCAATCGATTCCGCCTCTTCGCGTTCAATACCGCTGTAACGAAATAGTTGTGACAGCCGGCGCTTCAAGACTCGTGGAGAGTCGTCCTCTGCTGGCCGCTGCACCACCGATACTGTGTCGCCTTTTCGTAGCTGTCCACTCATTACTCGACCAATTGCAAGGCGACCCAGATAATCCGAAGCATCAAGGTTGGTGACGATCGCCTGAAGGGGACCTGAAGCATCGAACTGAGGAGCGGGCACCGTGTCAACGATCATCTGGAGTAAAGGATCGAGGGTTGCATCCGCAGCCGGCATCCCGATCCCCTTCATTGAACGACCTTCTCTTGCCACCGCCGAAACAACAGGGAACGCCAACTGGTCATCGTTAGTGGCCAAATCCAAGAACAGTTGTTCAACTTCCCCGAGCACGACATCAGCGTGCGCATCCTGACGATCAACTTTGTTAATCACTACAACCGCAGGAAGATTCAGAGCGATCGCCTTTGACAGCACATAGCGAGTTTGCGGTAGTGGTCCTTCGGCCGCATCAACCAACAAAAGAACTCCATCGACCAATGCAAGAGCACGCTCAACCTCACCGCCAAAGTCTGCGTGGCCAGGTGTATCTACAAGATTGATTCGGATCCCGTTCCAGTCAATTTGGGCTGCTTTCGACAGAATCGTGATTCCACGTTCGCGTTCTTGGTCGTTTGAGTCCATGACTCGATCTACGACCTCTTGGTGAGCGGCGAAGGTGCCTGTTTGTTTCAGAAGCGCATCAACCAGGGTTGTCTTTCCATGGTCGACGTGCGCGACGATTGCGATATTCCTTAACTCAGGGGGCATAAAAGGAACTCTTAGGCTTCGTCTTCATCTTCGTCATCGTCAAAACGCACTCCGTAGCGCTCCGCGATGGCGGCATACTCATCCTCTTCGCTTCGAGGACGATCAGCACCAGCACCTAAGCCCAAATCGGCGGCGCTGGGTCCTGATTGCTTCAACTTTCGCGCTTCTTCAAAGCGCCTGTGACGACCCTTTTTCACGTCAGGGCTCCGTATCTATGTCGGTGTTAGACGCAGATATTCTACCTATTAGGGGCTTATAAGGGTGGATCAACGGTTAAAAGCTTCAATCTGCCCTGTCCGTCAAAGTTCAGGGCGGCCCTTCCAGCCAACAAATCGGCCAAATCTTGTCCAACTACGTCGCGACGCCAGCCCGTATCCAAGCGACTCGGCACTCCCCGCAGAAATGCCACCACGTCTGCTTTAGTTGCCAAAAGTGTCGGATCTATCTTTTCTCGCCGCCCAAGTTCGCTAATCCATGCGGTCGAAAGCGTGATTGCCGGGCGCAACTTGCGATCATTTTCATCAAAATCTGTAGCTGGATAAGGCATCGGATCTTCTGGAGCTCTACTAATCACTTCGATAATTTCGGCGCCAATCTTGCCCTTCATGGACCGAGGATCAGTGCCCCGCACGTTCGCCAAATCTTCGATCCGACTTGGACGGCGCTGCGCCACTGCAAGAACTGCTAGATCACTGAGGACGATTCGCGGTGGAAGATCATCACGTTGCGCTCGTTCTTCCCGCCATGTGCATAGGGCCTGGGCTGCAGCACGGGCTTGCCCATTGAGCGTCTTCACATCTTTCAAACGCATCCATGCATCGGTCGGCGTTATCGGCTCATAACGCCTGGTGGAGAGCTCGGCGCAGGCTTCCCGCGCCCACTCGAGACGATTACGTGACTTCAATTCAGCTTCCAGGTGCTCGGCAAGATGAAGCAAATATTCAACGTCTGATGCGGCATATTTCATCTGATCGTCCGTAAGTGGTCGAGCGAACCAGTCAGTTAGACGATCTCCTTTAGGTAGCGACACACCAATGATTGCTTGAACCAAATTTGACAGTGATGGTGTGGAGTGTCCAATGAACCCTGCGATCAACTGAGTGTCAATTACGGTCTGCGGAACTTGACCCGTGGCTCGGAAGAGAACTTCAAGGTCTTGCTGTGATGCGTGCAAAACGAAAGTGGTTGCCTCATAAAGCGACGCCAATGAACCAATATCTACCTTGGTCGGATCAATCAGGTGCACTCCGTTTGGATCCGCGATCTGCAATAGCGCCAACCGAGCAAAATAACTCTTCTCGCGATGAAACTCAGTGTCTAATGCAATTCGCGAACACGACTGCCAAGTTCGAACCAAGGAGTCAAATTCATCTTGACTGACGATTACGCGCAAAGTCACTCCGGCTGTTCGCCAGTCACCAAAGCGCCACCCAGATCACCCCATGCCGTGGTGCCACCCGCGATGTTTATGGCCACTATCCCGTGGGACTCAACAAACTCGCATGCTCGCATGCTGCGACCACCAAGTTGACACACGATGTACATGGTGGCGTGACCCTTCATCTCGTCTACCCGATCAACGATCTGCGACAAAGGAATATTGATTGCGCCAGGGATATGCCCTGCGATGTACTCGTGTTCTTCCCGCACATCCACAAGAACTGCATTCACTCCGCTGTTCCGTTGTTTCATCAGTTCTTCTGCATGAATTTCTTGCACTGCCATATCTGACGAATCTAGTCGGACTACCTTTGTTACATGATCGCTATCACCGCAGACACACTTCGAAATATCGCTCTTGGAGGCGTTGGTGCCAGCGTTCTTCTCTCTTTGGTGCTGGCCATGGTTATCAAATCAGTGGTTGGCAAGTTGATCTCAGTGGCAATCATGGCGGCGGTGGCACTGGCTCTCTACACACAGCAAGACCAGCTAAAGAGTTGCGCCGACAAAATCACGAACAAGATTGAAGAAGGGGTTTCAGCTGCCGGAAAATCCGCGGTATGCACCTTTTTTGGTCAAGATGTAACAATTCAGATTCCTGATTCGTTGAAGTAGTGATTAGACAAGCAGGGGTTGAATCAACTGCGCGTAAAGCTCAGATGCGTTGTCCAAGTGAGCACCGTGTCGAGCATCAGGTAGTTCCACTAGCACGCTCCCTTTGACCAAGGACGCAAGCAATTTTGCGTTTGCAATCTGGTGTTCTCTAGAAAGCCCGCCATAACCAACCGCAAATGGCAGGGTGATGTCCCGCCAGTCCCATGGGGCACCAACCCTGACGTCCACCATCTCTGCGCGAAGTGTGGCCCCTTCATTCATTCTTTGCTGTTTTGTAGATCCCGGGAGCTTTTCCCAGACTTTGTTTCCAACCATCCTGCGCATGAAGGCTTCAGCGAACTCGCTTGGATCATCTATCTCCGAAATCAAACCTCCACCTATGCCAGAAGTAGAGCACTCTGGAAGCCACATCGGCGAAGTCTCGAATACGCAGGTTGCCTTTGCGCCAACTTGAATGCCAGCGCCAATGGCAGGCACCCCACCAATACTGTGCCCAAACAACACCGTGTTCGTCGGAGACAGCCCATATTCGGTGTCAAGGAACTCAATCAGACCGACCAGATCGGCAATATGGTCAGCCAGTAGCGCAGGCCGCTCAAGGGGCGGCGAATCTGCATAACCACGTCGGTCATACGCAAAAACATTCACGGTTTCAGCGCCGAGACGCATCAGTTTCCGCATGCTCGACATTCGATCCATCCCACCGTGAACAAGGATCAGAGTGATCTCGGAGTCTGGATGCAGTTGCAAGCCACATTGGAGCCCATTGATCTTCAGCGATTTCACGTGATCGTTTCTAGTCGCCTTCCCTGACCAACGGTGGGAACCACAATGAGACCTAACATTGCATGATGTCGTTGTCGCAAAATATCGAATCTTTGCTGGGATTCCTTGACCGTTCTCCGACCCCGTTTCATGCAGTCGAAAGTGTTGTTGAGGCACTCGGGTCTGAATATGTCCGTTATGAGTTTGGAGACACTGATCTACCCGAATCCGGATTCATGCGGGTAGACGGGACGCTCTTGGCTTGGCGCTTGCCAAGCAATCGGCAACTCAAGTCATTCAGAGTCATTGGGGCTCACACAGATTCACCAACGCTGCGGATAAGACCACGTCCTGATGACAATTCAGCAGGAATTGGACGCATCGGGGTCGAAGTTTATGGAGGAGTTCTACTGAACTCATGGCTGGATCGCGATCTCGGGGTAGCTGGCCAAGTTGTCATGCGCGATGGATCGAGTTTTCTTATTCACTCCTCAGGAGCAGTGGCGCGGATACCACAACTTGCAATACACCTTGATCGTGATGTGAATGATCGTGGACTCGTCCTTGACCGCCATTCACATCTTCAGCCGATCTGGTGCACACTGCCCGGCAACGGGAGGTTTGTGGATTGGATCGGTGATCAGCTCAACACAAACGCAGATTCGATTGCTTCATGGTCTTTGTCATTGTTTGACATCTCAAATGCGTGCTTGCTTGGCGCGGATAACTCCTTTTTATCAAGTGGTCGGATCGATAACTTGCTTTCATGCTGGGCTGCAGCGAGCGCCCTCTCGGCATCCACGCCACAAGAAGACACAGCGTTAATCGTGGCTCTGTTTGATCACGAGGAGGTTGGTTCCGACACCTTGAACGGAGCTTCAGGACCACTCCTCAACCGTTTAATTGAAATGATTGGTGAATCGTGCGGCAGCAGTAAGTCTGATCTTTACGGCTCCCTTGGTCGCTCCCTGTTGATATCAACCGACAACGCACATGGTGTTCATCCGAACTACCCGGAGCGACATGACGCCAATAACGCGCCGTATTTGAACCGTGGCGTCGCTGTGAAGATCAACGAGTCGCAGCGCTATGCGTCCACGCCACAAAGTGTTCGTAGCGTACTTTCTCTGTTTGAACTAGAAGGGCTAAATCCACAGGTTTTTGTTTCTCGCAACAACATTGCCTGCGGTAGCACCATCGGCCCGATTACCTCCACACGAGTTGGAATTCCAACTGTCGACATTGGTGTTCCGCAACTATCGATGCACAGTGCCAGGGAGATCTGTGGCGTTAAGGACGCCATTGAGTTAGCTCGGCTCCTCGGAGCTCACTTGCGCGCTTCGTCGTAGAGTCTTTGTAATTCGGCGTGCAGTGTTGCGGTGACTTCGCGCACATTTGATCGCGCAATTTTTCCATTGTCGCTCACCGAGGTCTGAATAGGTTCACCGACTATGAGAACGCACTTTGCAAAACGTGGCAATTTCTTGCCGCGCGACCAAGCCTGATCGGATCCACCAATGCCGAGGGGAACAATTGGCACACCAGCTTTGATGGCAACGAAAGCAGCGCCATCGAACAATTGTTGAACCACCGGACCATCTTTTCGCTCCCCTTCAGGAAACAGAACAAGCGGGTCGCCACCGTCGAGGACCGCGACACAGCGCTTCAGGGCCTCACGGTCTGCGGTTCCGCGAGTAACGGGAAACGCTCCGAGTGCCGACAGCACCCAGCCGAAGGGACGCCATTTCCACATCGAGTCCTTGCCCATGAAGCGAAGTCGGCGGCGCGTGACCGCCGCCGCGAGAGGAGTGTCGATATATGACCTGTGAACTGGAGCGAGCACAAAAGCGCCCGCGGTCGGGATTTTTTCACGACCAATCACCGTCGGACGACAAAGTAAACGCGTAATTCCAACTACAACAGTGCGACCAAAAATGTAAAAGCCCCGTGCTGGCAACGATGAGCCAACCATGAACGAGTCCACTTGGCTCATCAATTGGTCCTTTTCACGTATTCGCGATGCAGCCGATCTACAACCTCGTCAATATCCATTTCTGTCGTGTCGAGAAAGATGTAGTCATCGTCGTGTCGTAATGGGCTATCGGATCTCGAGCTGTCCAACTCATCCCGTAAACGGATCTGCGCTTCAATTTCTTTGAGATCGCCACCTAGTTCCGCGACCCTTCGTTCAGCCCGCACCGTGGGCGAAGCAGTCAAGAAAACCTTCATCACAGCATCGGGGAATACGACGGTACCAATGTCTCGACCCTCTAAGACACCGCCGCCCATCCGCTCGGCCCACTTACGTTGTTGCGCTCTCAACGCTTCGCGCACCTGCGAGTTCGCAGCCACGATGCTGACCTGAGAGGTCACGTCTGGACTACGAATCGCAGCAGTTGCATCTATGCCATCGACAATGACGCTCACTCCATCCATCTCAATTGATGCTGATAGCGCCGCAGCGGCTACTTCGCTTCCGGCTGGATCAAATCCTTCGCGCAAAACTTTAAAAGTTATAGCTCGGTACATTGCGCCCGTATCTAGATAATCGAGTCCCACACGAGACGCGAGTCGCTTGGCAATGGTGCTTTTGCCGGCTCCCGCAGGACCGTCAATGGCAATTACTCGCATTACCAACTTGTGCCCTGTGGGCGACCCTCGTCATATCCAGCGGCGCTTTGAACTCCAACAACTGCACGCTCGTGAAAGCTTTCGATATCGCAGGCACCTGCATATGTACAAGCCGAGCGAACACCCGCCACGATCTTGTCCATGATGTCTTCCACACCTGGGGACTCAGCCGATAGATACATCCTGGAACTGCTAATTCCTTCTTCAAACAATTCTTTGCGGGCTCGCTCAATGGGTGATTCTTCACGGGTTCGATTACGAACAGCACGATTGGAAGCCATTCCAAAGGACTCTTTATAAAGACGACCATCAGTATCACGAAGTGTGTCTGCGGCTGATTCATAAGTTCCAGCCAACCACGATCCAAACATCACACTGCT
>JBIIRE010000100.1:0-6162 GCA_044341655.1 Ilumatobacteraceae bacterium
GCAGTAATCGCTCCGAAAGCATCAGCAAAGTTGTATGACCTTGAAGTGCTCGCTGATGACATTGCTGACCATCGTGGAAACCAAACACGTTTTGTTCTTGTTGGTAAGCACGGCACTCCTCGGGCTACAGGGCACGACCGCACCGCGATTGTTGTTTATCAGCGCGCCGATGAACCTGGAAGTTTGATTTCGATTCTGCAGGAATTTGCTGCACGCAGAATTAACTTGTCACATTTGTCTTCACGCCCCACGAAAACTGGTGGGCTTGGCGACTATTGCTTCATCATGTACGCCGATGGCCACATCGAAGATGAGTTGGTAGCTGATGCTCTGCGCGAACTACATGCCAAACAAGGCGATGTGAAATTTCTTGGTTCATATCCAGCAGCTGGTGAGCACGCCCACTCAGTACGTGAACACGCCGATGCGCGCTGGCAGCAGGCCGATGATTGGGTGGCGGAGCTCCGTAAACGGATCAAGTAGTCGATTCTGATTGACCTCACGGCTGCCCTCGCCACTAACTTTGGAGGCGGAACGGTGGCAGAGTGGACAATTGCACCCGCCTTGAAAGCGGGAGGCCCAAAAGGCCCGGGGGTTCGAATCCCTTCCGTTCCGCCAATTGGAATTAGTTGCAGAGTGTAAGAAAAACGTTTCTAGAGCACGACTGCATTTGTGTCTAGAACACCGTTAGCGTCTTCTGTGACATTGTCGGCACAGGAGTTCTTATGAAGTACCAGCAGAGATATCTATTTGGTGGTTTTGTTTTGTTGGCATCCACCATGGCGATGGTCAGCAGCGCATCTGCGGCTGGCCCAACATATGTGGAGTGCGATGGCATTGAGGCCACAATCGTCTCTGACGCAGCAGTGGTCATCGGCACTCGGGGCGACGATGTGATTGTTGCATCTGGTGAGGGCCAAAGAGTTCGCGGACTCGCAGGAGACGATCTCATTTGTGGATCAGAATCAGCAGATGTAATTTTTGGCGGTCCTGGCGAAGATGAAATCCATGGAGATGAGGGCGCTGACAGGATCATTGGCGGTGCTGGTGATGACGTGGTGCTCGGTGATGAGGGGCGCGACACATTGAGCGGAAACTCGGGTGAGGATTCGCTTGTAGGTGGAGCATCGGCCGACACGCTTTACCCAGGAGCAGGGCAAGACTTCTGCAGCGATGATGCAAGAGATCAAGTACGTGGTGGATGCCTAACGGACTCGACCGCACCAGAAATTCTAGACATCGAACTTCCAAGCACTGTTGAAGCGGGCACGGTGCTTCGGGTCACCTTTGAGGTATCGGATGAAAGTGGAATTGCTAGTGCAGTGGCGTTTGTCGGTGGCGCAAGTGGCTGGACCGAGTGGTGCTTTGGAGCAACTACATCACTGATCGCTCAAACTGAAACATCGCAAACATTTGAATTTGAATGTGCCGTACCAGAGAACACACCGAACGACACCTATTCATTGTTTGTGCATGCGATGGATGTTTTTAGCAACTTGACATTCACAAGCACATTCGGTGAAGCACTTGATTTTGAAATTGTTGGCGGGAGTTCCGACAACACTGGCCCGACCACTTCGAATGTGATCGCATCATATGATGCGGTCGCACGTGAAGTGACTGTTACATGGAATGGTGAAGACGAGTCAGGGATTCAAGGAAGCGCAGCGTGGCTTGCATGGAATACCTATTCATTTGCTAGCCCACAGGGCGTCCCATACTTCGCTTATTCGAATCCTGTAGAGCTGGTTTCCGGCACAGAGTTTGAAGGTCAATTCAGAGTTGTGATTCCAGTCATGGATAATGCACCCGATGGCGAGTACACAGTGTGGCTGTCGTTGCGGGATGGGGTGTACAACCGTTCATTGGTGCAGACGAGCACGACATTCTCTATTAATTGACCAAGCCCTTGGCAGTTTTTGGGCTCGGTGGGGTACGCTGTGAGTCCACTTGGAGAGGTGCCAGAGTGGCCGAATGGGGCGCCCTGCTAAGGCGTTGCTCGGGTTAAACCGGGCCGTGGGTTCAAATCCCACCCTCTCCGCCAGAAGTTTTCTTATAGAGAGTTTGAGTTACCAGATCCTGCGCAACTGCCAGGCGCGAGTGCGGTTTTGGAGTGCGGCAAAGCGTTCATCAGGACTTACACGTGGTGTGTTGGCTGGTATCCGTGCAGTGATTTCTGCAAGCGGAACCACGGTGGCAGTCATTTCCGGCGCAACTGTAGAACCAGAGGTTCGGCATTGAATGACACCTTGTTGCAGTCCCAGTGTGTTCATCCAATTAGGAACACCTGGGTCAGAAGCAGCGACCACAACCCTGAGTACGCCGTCTGAGTCAATTGTTGATTGAGCAGAGTTAATGCTCGTCTGAGCGTTCATCCAGTCAAGCGTCACAAGCATGCGGTCAGTTAGTGACCAAGAAAAATAGTTGCAATCCGCAGGAAGCCGAGCCTCAACTAACAAGCATTCATCTGCGGCTAGGTCAAAAATTGATTCGTGATACGACTGCAGCGGCATTGATCCCGACTTGCTGTAGTCGGTCTCACGGAAGCTGTTAACAAACCCTTGCTCTTGCAGAGTGTCTACATGCTTCATGCCATATTCGACAATCCGTCCGACACGTATTGCCAACTTTGCGAGTTTGGTGTTCATCTCATCAACAGAGATGTTCCTGTAGGGCTTTGCATCAAGACGCACAATCGCCACTTCGGCTGGCGCCTCTTGACCCCAATTTGCTGAAACCTCACGCAACCAAATGCTTGCAGTGTCGGGCTGGAGCTGCCACCAGTTTCCTGAGTGTGCAAGTGGTCGCTCTGCACTAACTAGCAATTCAAAATGTCCCCCACTTCCTTCACTGATGGCTGACAGGTCAAATGGCTCACCACCACGCATCAGCAAGGAAAACGGCATCAACGTGACGTCGCGAGCACTGCCTCGGTTACCACTGATTAGGTAAGTGCCCTGTGGGTCAATCGTGGCTCCGCGGTAGACGGTGTCCGGGTTTGGCGAGCCAAGCTTTTGGAAATACCCCGTGCAGGGGAGAAATGTTGGTTGGTCAGGATTTGAACTGATCTGCATCAGATAGGTGTCCATGAGCACACCCAAGATGGTTTCGTGCACTCGTGCCGAATCGATCCCTCGTGATGCCGCCTCTGCAGCTAGGCGATCGCCTTCGGCACCAATCGCTGTCATAGCGGCAGCCCATGCAGAGGGGCTAGCCGTGGTCACAGCGATTCTCGCTCCGAGGGTATGTCGTACCTATTTATATAGAACGCGAATCGTTCCTTCATCTCATCGGCATCTAGCCCATAGTCCTCTAATGCGTAGTCGTGGGTGCCGCGCTTCCCAGGCGGGTTGTCACGGCGCCACGACTGAATCGCTTCCGCAAAGCTCGTTGACATTGGGATACCAAGTGCAGTGAGCGCTTGTTCCATCGCAATTTCTGGTTGTTCGACTGCAGTTTGATAAGCAACATGGGCCATTCGGTCACCGTGCTTTTCATCAAATGCAACCAACCTCTCGAGATATGCCAGCAACATGTCGAGCATCTGATTGCCTACTTCGTGGGGATCCACATGGTTTGATGTCCCGCGGCGTAGCAAACTGGCGAGGCTGCAATTCGATGCGAGCGCTTGCACAGGATCACGATGAGTTACGACAAAGCGCGCTTCAGGATGCACCTGAAGTATTTGTTCCAGCGCAACTAAGTGACACGGCCACTTGAGTACCCAGCACTGCTTATTACTACGCCATTGAAGTAGTTGTAATGCCAACTTGTGATATTCGTAGGCCTGTAGGAGCGCTTGTTCATCAAGGCAGGCATTGAAATAGCTGGGCACACGGAAGGTCCAGTAATGGCCAACATTCAAGAAGGTCTGATCAATTAGTTTGAGACATTCCTCGGGCCCATCGGCATCACTTAAGTGAATCTGGGCAAGCTTTGCCCTTACGGAATCCTTTTGTTGTGCTGATGCGCGCTCTTGCGCACACCATTCGATTCGACCCGAAATGGTTTCTGGCGCGAATCCTGGTGGGGGACACGGCCGTTCACCTTCCCAGTAGCGCAGCATTCGCATCGAAGGCTCTGGATCAAAAAGGTATTGAAAATACGTTGTGCCCGAACGAGGTAGACCAGTGAGAAAGATCGGCTGCTCAATTACCTCATTGCGAATTTCTGGATAATCCCGAACCCATTGCTCCACTTCAAGCCGATTACGTAGAGACTGTGCAAGTGAGTGGGACACCATTGGTATAACCACTTCTCGCAGATCTGCTTCGCTGTTGATTGCGCCAACCAGAAGTTTGAGATTGTTTTGCAACATCGAAACATCGGGGTTATTGATGGATGCCAGTGCACCGGCTTCTTTTATTAGTTCTTCAGTACTGATTTTCAACTTGGCCACTATTCGAAAAGCACCAGAGCGCGCATTTCCACACTCGCACGGGTTGGTGTGTTTGGCGGACAGGTGGGATCGAGAAATGCCGTATGTGCAACTTGATGTGGTCTCGTTGGGTCACTGTCATGAGTGATGAAGACAAGAACTTCATCCGGGGTCATGTTGCTGAAGTAACACCAACGGTGTGATGGATTGTGCATATAGCCGGTAGTTTCAAACTTCATTTCGCCCATCGCGCGTGTAACTGTATGGGCAATGACTGTTTCACGATCCGTTGGGCTAATCGTGCGCGTATCGCAAAGCGCCAGTGGATAGTCCTGCGGTGGAGGTGTGATGGGTCGCCAGATGTTGTAGTGCGCCCAACGCCGACCATCAAGCGATAGTCCGGGCACATAGTCAAGGATTCTTTGCGCTAACTCAAGTGCTGATTTATCAATGGTGTCTCCATGTGGGTAGAGCGCTGGCAGCGCATTTGTTAAACCCACTAATTGATCGGTTGCCTTTGGGCCGTAGCGCTTTTTCCCACCACCTTGCATAAAGACATGGGATGCACCAGTCAACTTCTTCACTAAGGCTGCAATTTCGTCTGAGTAGAGCTTGTCGGTTGCCGCATCTTCTTCAATCAGATGGAAGTTCTCAACTCCACTCTTATGAGGAATCAATGCAAAGCCTTCACGATCAAGCGAGGTCTCTTGGCCTCGCAGATCCTCGATCCACATCGGTGTACCTGGCAAGGTCTCCATTGTTGACAGCTCATCTTGTTCGGTGACAAAGGTGAGTGGAACGCCACCGGGCGGGACAGGATTGCGGATGTAATTTATGGTGCCTTGTACACGTTTAGTGCCCAGATCGGTCATAGCCAGAGCCCCCTTGGTCTGAAATAAGGCTACTTCAGGAATCCGAGATGAATTAAGGCTCCTAGGACCCGACAGCAAACTCGGTTCGCAGTTATCTAAAATGGTTTTCGTCCTCGCGAGGCCGCTCATGATTGCCCGCCAATTAAGCCCAAGGCGCTTTACGCCAGCCATTCTCTTGGCCGTATTAATCACCGTTTCCACGGTGGCAATTTCGCAACCTGTCTCGGCGGCTGGATGCACCAATCCATACACAGTGGTTAGTGGTGATTCGTTTTATCGCATTGCAATCAAAATGGGAGTTCCAGAATCGAAACGTGCGGACTACGTGGCACAGATTCTGTGGATCAATCACAATCCGAAAGTGATTCACCCAGGCGACAAGTTGTGTTTGCCACCAACTGCCAGCACACCTGAACCCAAACCGCGACGTGAATGGTCACGTGAAGAAGTCGAGAAAATCATTCGCAAGCTCTGGCCAGACATGAGCGAGGGAATTGCACTCGCAGTCGTCGAACGTGAGAGCCACTTGAATCCGTATTCACATTCTGGGACTTGTTGCTATGGGCTGTTTCAGATCTATTGGGAGGTACACAAAGTCCGTGCCTCGGCGTTGCATCGTTTCCTTCGCGGAAAAGGCGAACCCGGACCGCACATTCTTTACAGCCCTCGTTTCAATACGTTGTTGGCTCTTCAGATGTATCGACAAGGTGGCTGGGCCCCATGGTGTTCAAGCTCTGGCTTTCCTGTTTCTTGCTAGGAAGATTGCGATTTTTGAAGCCACAAGGCACGACCTAGAATAAAAAGCCACAAGCGCTCGTAGCTCAATGGATAGAGCATTTGACTACGGATCAAAAGGTTAGGGGTTCGAGTCCCTTCGAGCGCGCCAGAGTTACGTCAGGCAGGACAGGTTGA
>JBIIRE010000018.1:0-18007 GCA_044341655.1 Ilumatobacteraceae bacterium
AATTGAGACCGCAACGGGCTCGGCTGCTTCGGCTGCTTCGCGAGCGTGATAGCTGCTGCGCGTAAGTGGGGAGGATTCAACGTGAGCAATTCCAAGTTCGCGACCCAACTCGGCATATGCATCAAATACGCTGGGTTCAACCCAACGGTGAACTGGAAGGTGGTTACTCGTGGGACGGAGGTATTGACCGATCGTCACGATGTCCACGCCGACCCCGGCAAGATCTGCAAGTACGCCACAAACCTCATCATCATTTTCACCCATGCCGACAATGATGCCTGACTTGGTAACCAGCCCAGCCTTTTTCGAGCGCGCCAGAACCGAGAGGCTGCGCGCATAGCCAGCGGATGGCCTAACCGCGCGCTGTAACCGAGGCACGGTCTCGATGTTGTGATTGAGCACATCGGGTCGAACCGCAATAAGAACTTCCAGCGAAGACGAGCCTCGGCAATCCGAAATCAGTGTTTCGACTCGGGTCTCGGGTCTGACTGCGCGAATAGCCTCCACGCAACGCGCCATGTGCTCCATACCGTCATCTGCAAGATCATCACGAGCAACCATTGTTAGAACCACATGCGCGAGATTCATCCTCATAGCCGCCTCGGCTACCCGTTGTGGTTCATCAACCGCAGGTAGTTCGGGCTTACGGGTATCAACCAAGCAAAAGCCACAGGCTCGCGTGCATCTCTCTCCCAGCACCATCAGCGTGGCAGTTCCCTGCGACCAGCATTCCGACAAATTCGGACATCCAGCTTCTTCACAAACTGTTACTAATCCAAGATCGCCAATGGTCCGCTTCAAACTCATTACTTCTTCACCGTGAACGACTTTCGGTCGCAACCATTCGGGCTTGCGTTCCGAAATCGCAACACTCTCACTCACACCGGCTGCACCAAGACGGTGCAGTGCCCGAGTTCCAGGCCCCATGCCACGCGAAAACGGGGCTAGATCTTCAGTGCGGTGCTTCCATGCGACATCTTGTCGCTCAAGCAGGCCGTCAGACCACGTGCGCGAAGCTACAGCAACAAGGGTGTCAACCACTTTTTGCATGTCAACTTCAATTCCTTCTTCATGTAGAGAGGTCACTGCCCGATCTCCAATTCCGCACGGAATGATGTGATCACGCATATACGCCAGATCAGTATTCACATTCAGTGCCAGACCGTGCATTGAGCGGCCACGCGACACGCGCACACCAATGGCACAGATCTTGCGTGGATTCGGCGTGTCTACATCAAGCCATACGCCAGGGAAACCATCAAGTCTTCCAGCATTCGGTAATCCAAGTTCGGCGAGGGTGTCAATTACGACTTGTTCGACCTTGCACACATGAGCAACCGAGTCTGCAGGCCCATTTGTAAGATTTGCTTTCCCACCCAAGTTCAAAATTGGGTAGGCGACTAATTGTCCAGGTCCGTGATAGGTGATGTCGCCACCTCGATTAACTGCGAGCAGATCTGCTCCGACTTCCTGCGGATCACATTTGAGGTTTCGCGCTAGGTCAGCGTTCGGCCCGTACGTGAATACATGCGGATGAGTGAGCAACAGCAGATGCTGTTCAGTGCCGTTGGCGAACAAACTCTCTTGAAGTGCGAGCGCCTCGCTGTAAGGAACCGCCCCCAACCAACGCACACGCAGCGGGGCCGACATGGTCAGATCTCCGCGAGCCAGTCCCGCGTCTCGAGAATCTCGCGCACACGCGACAGGAAACCCGCGGCGTAGGCGCCGTCAAATGCTCGGTGATCCCACGCCATTGCGAGATTGCCAGTGGGATGAATTGCAATGCTCTCGCTACCGTCAGGAAGTTCAACAACTACTGGACGGCGTTTAATCGCATCAGTCGAGAGAATTGCTACTTGAGGCTGGTTGATAATTGGCATCGTGAGCACTGAGCCAGCTGAGCCATTGTTCGTAATCGTGAACGTGCCCCCTGAAATCTCATCCGGTGACACCTTGCGAGCACGCGCCCTTGAAGCCAGCGAGTTGATTTCCTGGGCGATAGCACGAAGCCGCTTGGTCTCGGCATCGCGCACTACTGGCACAAGCAAACCCTGATAGTCGAGATCCACTGCTATTCCGAGATCCACATAACGATGCACCACCAAGCTCTTCTCACCAACTGATGCATTCAGATAGGGAAATTCAGAGAGTGCGTCGACAACTGCTCGACTGATGAAAGGCAAGTAAGTGAGGCTGAAACCTTCGGTGGCCTTCCAGTCGTTCTTGACCTTGGTACGTGCCAGATCAACATTGGCAAAGTCCACTTCTACGACGCTGAATGCATGCGGGCTGACACCTTTTGACATCACCATGTGAGCGCCCGTCAATTGACGAATCTTGGTTAGAGGCACTTCCTCGTCACGAGCACCACCAACAACGACTGGACGTGCTGCAGGTGCTTGCGCTTGAGAACTCGCCACTGCCGGCGCAACTGCTGACGGAGCAGGTGTGGCTGCTGGAGCGGGCTGCGATCCACTGCGGTCGATGTAATCAAGCACATCCTCACGAGTGATTCGGCCCCCTGGACCAGAACCCTTAATCAGCGATGGGCTGATCCCGTGCTCGTTAAGGAGGCGTCGCACCACGGGTGATAACAAGATCCCGGCGTTGTTACCTGATACCGGAGCCGGTGCAGGAGCGGCAACCGGAGCGGGTGCAGGAGCAGGAGCGGGGGCGGGTGCTGGCGCGGGAGCCTCAACCACTGGAGCTGGCGCGGGAGCCTCAACCACAGGTGCGGGCGCAGGTGCTGGAGCAACAACTGCGGCACCTGAAGCTCCAACGACTGCGATGACGCTTCCGACCGGAACTGTGTCACCTTCACCGACGCGGATTTCGGTCAATACACCCGCCACCGGCGAGGGCACTTCTGTATCAACTTTGTCAGTTGAAACTTCGAACAATGGTTCGTCGGCAGCCACTGAATCGCCAACTTTTTTGAACCAGCGTGTGATGGTTCCTTCGGTAACGGTTTCACCTAACTGCGGAAGTGATACTTCAGCCATTTTTGCGTCCTTCTTCTACTAAAGAGAACTTCGCCCTGTCACGAATTATTCCCGCGAGAATTTTCACAGTGTCCAACTTAGGCGTTGATGCTGCGCCCTGTCAGCGAAAGTACGGTTTCGCCGAACAATTCCGACAAGCTCGGGTGTGGCTGGAAGAACTCAGCGATTTCTTCAACAGTGGCTTCCCAATTGACCGCAAGATAACCGCCTGAAAGTTGTTCGGTGACCCAGGGGCCAACCATGTGCACCCCGACTACCTGTCCCGCCTTGCCTGCGCGGTCTTTCTTGGCAATTACCTTCACTAAACCATCTGGCTCGCCAAGAATCATCGCTCTGCTGTTAGCGCGGAACTGATGCTTGGCCACCACTATGTCAAGCCCTGCAGCTTTTGCTGATTCTTCTGAGTGCCCGGACCATGCAACTTCAGGATGGCAATAAATGGCCCACGGAACGCGGTCATACATCACCGGCGCAACTCGCTCGCCGAGGATCTGCTTCACTGCAACAACTGCTTCGGCATACGCAACGTGTGCAAGTTGTGGCGTATTGATCAAGTCACCGATTGCGTAGACACCAGATTCGCCAGTGCGACAAAACTCGTCGGCTTCAACGAATCCACGATCAGCGACCTTGACTCCGGTGCCTTCAAGCCCGAGTTGATCTGCGAATGGACGCCGACCAACAGAGACGATCACAGCATCGACTTCGAGATTCTCGCCGTCACCGAAATGCACCACCGTGCCACCCGAAGCATTTGGGGTGTGTCCACTAACTGAAACTCCGGTCTTGATGTCAATGTTCTTCTTCTTGAAACTTTTCACCACAACATTGGCGACGTCGGTGTCAAGACCAGGCAGAATCTTTGGCAGTCCCTCAAGAATGGTGACCGAAGCGCCAAGATCAGCAAATGCGGAGGCAAATTCACATCCAATTGCACCGCCACCGATCACTGCGATTCGTGCGGGAACCCGATCAAGCATGAGCACCTCATCTGAGGTCATGATTGGCCCACCGGGCACAAAGCCAGGAATCGAACGCGGCACCGAACCCGCTGCCAAGATCACATTGCGACCAACAATCTCCGTCGTGGATGAGTCACTTCCCTTCACGGTTACGGTGCGATTGGCGCCAAGCGAACCCATACCGAGGAGATAGGTGACTTTCTTGGACTTGGTCAGACCCGTAAGACCCTTCACGAGTCCATCAACAATTCCTTGCTTGCGTTTTTGTGCAACCGCAAAGTCAACGCTTTGAAATGTGGCGTTGATACCGAAGTCAGACGAATGGTGAACATGGCGATTCACCGCTGCCGTTTCCAAAAAAGCCTTTGCCGGGATACACCCACGGTTGAGGCAAGTTCCGCCGATGGTGTCTTTTTCGACGAGGGCAACTTTGAGTCCGGCCGAAGCACCATAGAAAGCAGCGGCATAACCACCGGGACCGCCACCGATCACCACAAGATCGAACTGATCAGCCGTAAGCCACCTCCGTAAACAGGCTGGAAAATCCAGCAACATTTCGTTCTGCGAACCAGTTCAACGCTAGCCCCCGAAGGCTTGGGAACAGTAAGTGTGGGGCGCTCAGATTTACTCAGCCCAGTTGCGTTGTTCGCCAGCGCGCGCGTATGCCACCGTGACGCCAGCGCCTAATGCATCAAAGACCACACTGCAACGTTGCGTTACAACGGTGGTTGCACCACACATGTCATCTTCCATTCCTACAACAGGCTCAAAGAGCTTGCCGTCGGCGAGTAGCCGCCATTGGAAGCCGCCATCAGGGTCAGCAACACCGCCCATCTCAACTGTGACAATTGTCTGGGTTTCTGTCTCGCGGATTTCAATCACTGAAACTGTCATTTCGCCGACGGTTGCCGATTCGCCAAACTTAAGAATCGGTACGGCTGAATCATCACCGCCAACCTGAATCAACTTGGCAACGCCAGCAATGACCACTGCCACCAGACATGCCATTGCCAGCGCAATCAATTTTCGTGTGCTCACAGTGAATTAAGCCTAGGCAAGATGATGTTTGTTTGCCCCACGGCTAATCTTCGGCCATGGGAGTTTTTAAGCGCAGGCACGAGGAGTCGTCGGATTTGACCGATCTGAACACCGAGCGCCTTCGTGACAAATTCGAAGTGCTGGATGTGGTGCGCATGAATTTGGTAATCGATCGAACACCCGTGAGAGTCGCAGGTGAAGTCAAGCGAACCGTTGTTGCCCCGCGCTCAGGCATACCGACCCTTGAAGTGGTGCTTAGTGATGGTCATGGTGAGGTGACCGCGGTCTTTAGTGGACGACGCTCCATCCCCGGGGTGATCAATGGTCGTTGCCTGGCACTCGAGGGTGTAGCGCGTCCCGACAAAGGACGCCACATCATGATGAACCCGGTTTATACGATCTTGCCGAGCTGAGCGGCAAGGTTGCGTTCAGCCGCCGATAAGAATTCGGCGCACATCCTCTTCGGATTCTTCGTTAACGAGAACCATTACTTCGTCTCCAGCGCGCAAGACCGAATCTTCACGTGGAACCATCACCCGCTCTTCGCGAACCACGGCCACGATGCTTGAATCACGAGGAATGTGGAGTTCACCAATTTCTTTGTTGACCGCAGGAGATGATTCAGAGAGTGTCACCTCATCAAGTTTCACCTTGCCACCTTTGATCGACAGCAGTCGTACAAGGGTGCCAACGGTTACTGCTTCCTGTACGAGGCCGGTAAGTAGATGTGGCGTACTAACAGCAACGTCTACCCCCCACATCTCGTTGAACATCCACTCGTTCTTTGGGTTGTTCACGCGTGCAATTACACGCGGCGCGCCAAACTCCTGCTTGCACAAAAGTGAAACGACGAGGTTGTCCTCGTCATCACCCGTAACCGCTGCAACAACATCAACTTCCGCAACTCCAGTATCACCGAGTGCACCGACTTCGCACGCATCACCCATAACCCAGGTGACACCATGTGATGCGTCTACTTCTTTGTACTTTGCGACTACCGCACGATCATTGTCAATGATGGTCACAGAGTGTCCACCATCAGCGAGTTGTTCAGCCATAAATCGGCCAACACTGCCTCCACCAGCAATTAAAACTTTCATCAGTGGTCACCTCCGACAGAGCGCTCCAACATTTCAGTTAGCCCAGCCACCGCTGAACTTGGAACGGCGAGATAAACGATGTCTCCCTGTTGTGCCATAAGTGATGGGGTTGGAAGCATTGACTCCCCTAGCCGCGATACGGCAACCACTCGAATTCCCAGGGACTCAAGTTCGAGAACCGGCTTTCCAGCCCACCGTGACGGCAAGGTGCGTTCCACCAGTGACACCTTGGCGCTCGGGTCAATCCATTCTGTTGAATGTTGCTCAGGCAACATACGACGCAACACGCGCTCGGTAGTCCACGAAACGGTGGCGACAGTAGCGATGCCCAAGCGCTGGTAAATGGCGGCACGACGCGGATCATAAATGCGCGCAACAACGCGTTCGATTCCAAAGTTCTCCCGTGCAACACGTGCCACCAGGATGTTTGAGTTGTCGCCGTTAGTTACTGCAGCGAGTGCTTCTGCGTGCTCAATGCCAGCAGACAAAAGAACATCGCGGTCAAATCCGATACCTGAGATGGTCTGCCCTTTGAAGTCGGGGCCAAGGCGCTGGAAGGCATCTGACTTACGGTCAACAACTGCAACGGTATGCCCAGACTCTTCCAACTGGCGTGCGAGGGATGATCCAACCCTTCCGCAACCAACTATTACTACGTGCACAGTTACTCCCTGCATCCAAGCCTTTGGGCTCCGTTGTCATCGTAGGACTGGTGGCTAGAGGGTCTCCTAATCGGGCCAATCCGTGTACCAAATCGGACAGCACTTACCGACTGTGCAAGGCTTACAAACGCATGGCTAACAGGTTCAAGAAGTTATTGATCGGTAACCCGATCGCCAGTTCCGAAGAGCAGCACCAGCGGCTGCCAAAAAAAGTGGCTTTGCCGGTTTTTGCCAGCGACGCAATTTCTTCCACTGCGTATGCGACAGAAGAAATTCTGATCGTGTTCCTCTCGGCAGCAGCGGCGGGTGCTGCGGCCTACTCCAAGATGGTGCCGTTGGCGATCATGGTTGTGATTCTGCTTGCCATCGTGGTCAGTAGCTATCGCCAAACCATTTACGCGTACCCAAGTGGTGGTGGTTCCTATGTGGTTTCGAAGGAGAACCTAGGCGAGATGCCATCTTTAGTCGCTGGCGGTTCTCTACTTGTTGACTATGTGCTAACGGTTGCTGTATCGATTGCTGGTGGAACTGCAGCAATCATTTCTGCCTTTAATGGTCTTGCTGAATATCGCGTAGCGATGTGTGTGGGGTTCATCATCCTCATGACCGTCGCCAACTTGCGTGGGCTCAGAGAATCTGGGGCGTTGTTTGCCCCGCCGACATATCTCTACATTGCAAGCCTCGTTCTTCTCATCGTTGTTGGCCTGTACCGCGTGTACGTCAAAGACTTACCGCCAATCGAGCACGTTGGTGAAGCTAAAGAACTCATTGAGCAGCAGGGCGCGATAACACTCTTCTTCTTCCTTAAAGCGTTTGCGTCCGGAGCGGTTGCGCTATCAGGCGTTGAAGCAGTCTCAAACGGTGTTCCAACATTCCAAAAACCGGAATCCAAGAATGCTTCCAACACCCTGATCATGATGGCCGTAATTCTTGGTACCTGTTTCTTTGGCATCAGCATGCTGGCCAAAGAGATTGAGCCAGTGAAGGACCACGAAGGGCTGATTAACGACACCGTGCTCGCGCAGATGGCCGAGCACGTGTACGGCGGGCGCAATGTCTTATTCTTCATCACGCAGTTCGCAACGTTTGCGATTTTGATCCTTGCCGCGAACACCGCTTATGCCGGATATCCAGCTCTGTCATCAATTATCGCGAAGGACAATTACCTCCCGAGGCAATTCGCCAATCGAGGCACCAAGCTCGTGTTCTCGAATGGCATCATCTTCCTCTCAGTAATGGCGATTCTGCTCGTCGTTGCTTTCGGTGGCAAAGTCACGGCGCTGATTCCGCTTTACGCCATCGGCGTATTCACTGGTTTCACCTTGAGCCAAACCGGTATGTGTGTGCACCATTGGCGCCACAGAGACCCCAGATGGAAGTTTCATCTTGTGGTCAATGGCATTGGCGCACTAACAACCTTCTCTGTTGTTGGTGTTGTTGTCGTCACGAAATTTACTGACGGCGCATGGCTTCCAGTGTTCATCATCCCATTGCTCGTAGTGATCTTTAAACTGATCAAGCGCCACTACGTCAAAGTACGTGCCGCTGTAGCTGTTGAGCCCGGATACAAGGTGGCTCGAAAAACACACCTAGTAATTGTTTTGGTGGGTGCGATGAATCGCGGATCCCTCAATGCGATTGCTTATGCAAAGAGCCTCGCCCCCGATCGCCTCATCGCCTTGACCGTTGCCCACGACGATGAAGAAGCAGAGCACATTTCTCAGCAATGGATTGATTATGGGATGACAGTGAAACTAGACATCATCCACTCACCATTCCGTGAGCTCTCGGGCGTGATCATGAATCGCATAGACGAACTCGACGCAGAAGACGCCGATGACATAGTTACTGTTGTGATTCCAGAGTTCGTTACCGACCTTCGTACACAGTGGTTGCACAACAACTCCGCCTTTACGCTTAAGGCAAAACTCCTCTACCGCCCGAACACGGTTGTTACTTCCGTGCCCGTGGTGGTTGACTGACCAGATGAACATCGTTATCTCTGGCGCCTCTGGGCTCATCGGCACCGCTCTCGTTGCACAGCTCAAATCCGAAGGCCATCAGGTTTTTCCGTTGGTTAGGCGCACCGCAAAGACCGGCGAAATTTATTGGAATCCCGCAACCGAAACCATTGACGCCGAAGCAATGGCAACTGCACAACCCGATGCCGTGATACACCTCGCGGGAGCCGGCATTGGCGATAAGCGCTGGAGCGATAAGTACAAGCAGGAAATTCTTGAGTCACGTGTCAAAGGCACTCAGGTGCTGGCACGTGCCATTGCTGGTTTGGCAGTAAAGCCACGCGTGTTTTTGTCGGGCTCAGCAATCGGGGTTTATGGACCTCGCGGTGATGAGGTAGTCGATGAATCCACCACACCTGCAACAAACTTCTTGGCGAAGGTGTGCACTGAATGGGAGGCCGCTGCAAAACCTGCACTTGACGCTGGTATTCGTACGGTTTTTCTCCGCACTGGAATTGTTCTTTCTCGTAATGGTGGGGCACTCGGAAAACAACTCCTGATTTTTAAACTCGGACTCGGGGGCAAACTTGGTAAAGGCAGCCAGTATCAGAGCTGGATCAGCATTGACGATGAAGTCGGTGCGATTATTCATCTTTTGACCACCGATGTATCGGGGGCCGTAAATCTCACCGCCCCTGGCGCGGTGACACAAGCCGAGTTTGCAAAGACACTTGCGCGTACTCTGCGCCGACCCGCGTTCCTGCCGATCCCATCATTCGGACCCAAGTTGCTACTTGGTAGCGAACTCGCAGATGCGCTTTTGTTCACGGGTCAGCGTGTAGCACCAAATGCTTTGCTTGCTTCTGGTTACGGATTTCATCACGCGACTTTGGATCGGGCGCTCGCGGATATTCTCAAGAAGTGAGTCACCCAGAGGTCGTCATCGTGGGAGCCGGTCTTGCCGGGCTTTCATGTGCGGCGTATCTACATCGCGCTGGTTTGACCGTGTCAGTGCTGGAGGCTTCTGATGGTGTCGGTGGTCGCGTGCGCTCGGACCGCGTAGACGGATTTACTCTCGATCGCGGATTCCAAGTAGTTCTCACTGATTATCCAGAGTTAAAGAGTCAGTTCGACCTGAACGCACTTGACATCAAGACCTTTGAACCAGGGGCTTCGGTGCGCATTAACGGCAGTGAACACGTAATCGGGGATCCACTGCGCAAGCCGCTCACTCTGGCTTCCACGCTTACTGCTCCAGTTGGGGGCTTTTCCGACAAGTTAAGAATCGCAGCGCTGCGCCTCAAGGTGCAGAGCCGCTCAGCACCGCGACTCCTCCGTGGCAAAGACATCTCCACCGCCGAGGCTTTGCGAAAAATGCATTTCTCCGGCGAATTTGTTGAGTCATTCTTTCGACCCCTAGCCGGTGGCATTCAACTCGACCCGGAACTAGCCGCATCGAGGCGCATGTTTGATGTTGTATTTCGTTCATTGGCCCGCGGTCGTGCAGGAGTACCCGCCGATGGCATGCGTGCCATTCCAGAGCAACTACTCGCCCAACTTCCTCCGGGGATGGTGGAAATAAACAGCAAAGTCACAAGTGTGAACAACGGTCATGTGCACACAGTTGATGGCCGAAGCCTCAAACCGAAACACATCGTTGTTGCAACTGAAGGGCCTGCCGCTAGTGCGCTCCTTGGTCTGCCCACGGTTGACTCAAAGTGTGTAACCGGTGTTTACTTCGCCGCGCCGAATGCCCCGGTGAAGCACAAGTACATAATTCTTGATGCCGACCGAAGCGGTCCGGCACTCAACGTTGCCGTGATGTCAAATGTCGCTCCTTCATATGCGCCCGATGGAAAACACCTCATCGTTGCCGCCGTACCAGGATCGACCGATACCAATCTTGAAGATGCCGTGCGCGGGCAGTTGCGCGGTTGGTGGGGGCACCAAGTTGACTCGTGGCGTTTCCTGCGTTCGTATCGCATCCCCCATGGTCAACCGGACCAAACACCCCCGTTTAGCCCAAAAAAGAACATTCGATTGCAAGATGGGCTGTGGGTCTGCGGCGATCACCGCGATACCGCCTCTATTCAGGGGGCCCTTTATTCAGGGCGCCGGTGCGCTCACGCGATCATCAATGCCTGAGTCGGTGTTTTGTAGGGCAGACTTAGACCCATGAACGATTCCGACCTTGTTATTTCCGTAACGAAATTTGTACCAGCTAATCCCGCAGAGATTTTTGAGCTGCTGGCAGATCCACGCCGTCACCATGAGATTGATGGCTCGGACTCGGTGTTGGCCGCACGCGTGAAGGCACCAAAGCGACTTGAACTTGGATCAAAGTTCGGGATGCGGATGCGCATCAAGGTTCCGTATTTGATCACCAACAAGGTCGTGGAATTCGAAGAGGGCCGCTTGATTGCCTGGTGTCACATGGGTGGGCACCGTTGGCGTTACATACTCGAGCCAACTGATGGCGGCACGAATGTGACCGAGCAGTTTGATATGACAACAGCTCGGAATGTGAAAATGCTCCGACGCATGAATGCACCGACTCGAAACCGAGTATCAATCGAGAAGACTCTCGCAAATCTTGCTTCTAAATTCACCAAGTAGAGATCTCAGCGAATCACATTCGATAATTCGCGACGCACGAAGCGTCCGCCAGTGGCGTTTCCAACAAATTGTCCATCGCGAACGATGGTGTTGCCGCGTAGTAGTACTTGCTTAACCGCACCTTCTACCGTGATCCCCTCGTAAGCCGAGTAATCCAGATTCATATGATGAGTCTTAGACGAGATCTTGGTCGTACCCTTTGGGTCGTAAATGACGATGTCTGCGTCAGCACCTTCTCTGACACTCCCCTTACGTGATTGGAGTCCGAAAAGCTTGGCCGGCGCCGTGCAGCAGAGCTCCACCCACCTCTCAAGTGAGATATTCCCGGTCACTACACCTTGATACATGAGGTCCATGCGATGCTCTATACCCCCGATCCCGTTCGGTACCTGATTGAACGCGGTGGTACCAACAGTGATCTTTTGCTCGCGAATACAGAAAGGACAATGGTCGGTACTGACGACTGCAAGATCGTCACGACGCAGACCCGCCCAAAGATCCTCGGCATGGGTTGCCAATTTGGATCGCAACGGCGTGGAACAGATATACCCAGCTCCTTCGGGCCAGCCTCGCCCAAGGTGGTCTTCAAGATTCAGATAGAGATACTGAGGGCACGTCTCGGCAAAAATATTTGTGCCTTTACTTCTCGCCGCCACAACTTCATCCAGAGCTTCCGTGCTCGACAGATGAACAATGTAAAGCGGCGCACCGCCGGCTACTCGCGAGAGCACACCAACCCTGTGCACGGCCTCAGCTTCTAACTCAGGGGGTCGTGTCAGGGAGTGGAAAATCGGATCAACCTGACCGCGTTGCACCGCCTGCTCAACGAGCACGTCAATTGCCAGACCGTTTTCTGCATGGACCATCGCCATCATTCCGGTGTCGGCACACATTTGCAGAGCGCGAAGTATCTGGCCATCATCGCTATAAAGCCGACCCGGGTAAGCAGTGAACAGCTTGAGCGAGGAAATGCCTTCTTGCAGCAAGTTGCGGGTATCAATCAGTGCCTGAGCATCCACGCCGCCGAGCACTTGGTGCAACGACCAGTCGATCGCGCAATTGCCGTCCGCTTGTGCCATGCGATCAGCGAATGATCGCGCAACACTTCCACCGAGACGCTGCTCGGCGAAGTCAATGATCGTTGTGGTCCCACCGTGGGCTGCGGCAATTGTTCCTGTAGCAAAGGAATCAGAAGAGACTGTGGTGCCAGTATCGAGCTCAAGGTGAACATGCGGATCGACGCCTCCAGGTATCACGTACATGCCAGTGGCATCGATCTCAACATCGGCATTCACGTTCTCGCGTCCTGGTGAAACAACCTCGACTATCAACGAGCCCTCAATAACTACGTCTGCCTCTACACGGCCGTCAGCATTGACAACCGTTCCGTTACGGATCACCGTGCGCATGTCTTCGATCGTAAACCCACAGGTGGCAGACTCGAAGTCATGGGAATTGTCGATGTTGAATTGCCGGGGGGGTTCACGAGCATCGTGACCAATTTCGGCATCAAAGACTCAACAAATGACTTCACCCTTGTAATTGCCGACCATCAGTCGGCCGCAGCAGGCGTATTCACTAAGAGCCGCTTTGCGGGGCCCAGTGTTGTGCTCAGTAGACGCCACCTTGAGAACGGAACGGCGCGTGCTGTAACCGTCCTGTCAAAGAATGCAAATGTGGCCAACGGCCAAGTCGGCCGCGATGATGCAATTGAAGTTGTGCAGGGTGTCGCCGAGCACATTGGCTGCGACCCACATGACGTGCTTATCGCTTCAACGGGCGTAATAGGTCGGCGTTACCCGATGGATGTCGTTAGGCGCGGCCTCCGCTCGCTAGGAACTATTCCTGCTACTCCCAGTGCCTCAGCTGTGGCCAATGGCATCATGACCACCGACACTGTTGCCAAGATCGCCGAAGCAAAGATTGCTGCAAGTGGCGCGCGAATTGTTGGCGTGGCCAAAGGTGTGGGAATGATTGAGCCAGACATGGCAACCCTCATCACCCTCATCTTTACTGATGCGGCAATTGAGTCATCAGATTTAGACAAGGTGTTCCGACGAGTTATCGACCGCACTTTCAACTGTGTATCAGTAGATACGGACACCTCAACTAGTGACACGGCAATTGTGATGGCAAGTGGTGTCGCTGGACACGTTGCACTTGAAGACTTTGAATCGGCTTTGTTTGAGGTGTTGGAGTCACTCACCAAGCAGGTTGCTAGAGACGGCGAAGGAGCTGAGAAATTGATCGAAGTGCACGTAGATCACGCTCACGACTACAACCAAGCCAAAGCGGTTGCTAAAGCGATTGTCAATTCGCCGCTTGTGAAGACTGCAGTACACGGTGCTGATCCGAATTGGGGCCGGGTTGCGATGGCGGTGGGCAAATGCAGCCAGTACACAGATATTGATGCCGATGAGGTGGTGATCCGGTTTGGTGATCAAGAGGTTTACCCAACTCCGGTCAATGAATCAGGTCTCAAAAAACTCGCACAGTACATGCGTGGAGACGAAGTTCGAATTCATGTGAGCCTGAATACAGGAAAGGTCGCAGCCACCGTATGGGGCTGCGACCTGACCGACGGTTATGTGAGGATCAACGCCGATTACACGACGTGACGTGTCACTTAGGAGGTAGGCGGATTCCTCCGTCGACTCGGATTACCTGTCCATTCATGTAGGAGTTCGCGATGCACTCAAGCACCATTGATGCCAACTCTTCAGGCTTACCGAGGCGATGCGGGAACACCACGTCTTTTGCCAACTTTGCCTTGAACTCTTCGGCGCGCTCACCCTCGCCATAGATCGGGGTGTCAATGAGGCCAGGAGCGACTGTGTTCACGCGAACTCCAACGGCACCAAGATCGCGGGCGATTGGCAGGGTCATACCCACTACCCCACCTTTCGAGGCAGAGTACGAGGCTTGTCCGATTTGACCATCAAATGCGGCAACCGATGCAATGTTCACGATTGATCCGCGTTGGCCATCAGCATCGGGGCTGTTCTGGCTCATTGCGGTTGCAGTGAGGCGTAGAAAGTCAAAAGTGCCGATCAAGTTGAGATCAATCACACGCTTGAACGCATCAAGGCTGTGTGCCGATTCGTATGAACCGTCCTTACCGATGGTGCGTTGCGCCCAACCAAAACCTGCGGAGTTGACGAGTGCCCATACTTCGCCCATAGAGCGAGCCATGTCGATGGACTCGATGATCTGGTCGGTGCTGGTCACATCCACCTTGGCGAATGCTCCACCGACTTCCTTGGCGATTGCATTGCCTTTTTCTTCATTGATGTCAGCCACGAGAACCTTCATGCCTCGTGCAGCGAGAAGTCGGACTGACGCCGCTCCGATGCCCGAGGAGCCACCCGTGACGATTGCTACTTTGCCGTTGATTTCCATGCCAACAGCGTATGCACTGGAGTTGGCAATTGGCTAAACGAAAGGTCAGCGGAACGAGTCAATAGCAGCCACAGCGAGGGAATCCACGAGATCGTTCATCGGATCCCCAGAATGACCCTTGACCCAAGTGAATGTCACGTTGCCGCGTTCATTCACGGTCTCAATTAAGGGCTCCCACAGGTCACGGTTGGCAACTGGCTGGCGTTGGCTGTTCTTCCAGCCCCGATTGATCCAGCCCTTCCACCATTGATCCTTGAAACAATTGACCACGTAGGTGCTGTCTGAACAAATCACAATCGAAGTGTCGGCAGAAAATGCCGCAAGAGCTTCAACAACTGCCAACAACTCCATGCGTTGGTTAGTTGTGTGCGAGTCACCACCCGACGCACGTGGGTCACCATGTGGCGCTACGGCCCAAGCCCAACCGCCTGGCCCGGGGTTGCCCGAACAAGCACCATCGGTGTAGATCGTTACTGACATTCGTTCAATCCTGCCCGAAATATTTGACACGTGTACGACATTGTGCGTCTAGAAAGTTGAATTTGTTGCAGCGCTAACCACTCGGTAACCCTGCCAAAATGAACCCAATGCTTTTTGACGGTTCATTTCATCAGTTGCCCGACATCGATCCCGGCGAGACACAAGAGTGGCTCGACTCTCTTGACTCGGTAATTGACACATACGGCAAAAATCGCGCTCGCTATCTGCTGTCGCGTTTGCTCGCGCGAGCACAGGAAAGCCAGGTGTCGTTCCCAGCCACTGTGTCCACTCCGTATGTGAACACAATCCCACGCGAACAAGAGCCGTGGTTTCCCGGTGATGAGCACATTGAACGCCGTATCCGTGCGTACATCCGTTGGAACGCTGCCGCAATGGTGGTGCGTGCGAACAACATCGCCGAAGGAATCGGCGGTCACTTGTCTACCTTTGCCAGCTCAGCGAGTCTTTACGAGATTGGTTTCAATCACTTCTTCCGTGGCAAAGACGACGGCAACGCTGGTGATCACGTCTACTTTCAGGGACACGCAGCCCCTGGCATTTACGCGCGCGCGTTTCTTGAGGGTCGACTCTCCGAAGATGATCTCGATCATTTCCGGCGTGAGATCGGTCGCGGTGGACGCGGCCTTTCGTCCTACCCGCACCCGAGGTTGATGCCTGAGTTTTGGGAATTCCCCACCGTCTCAATGGGCCTTGGCCCAATTACTGCTTTGTACCACGCGCGGTTTAACCGCTATCTGAAGAATCGCAAGTTGGACGACTCAAGTGGTAGCCGTGTTTGGGCGTTCATCGGTGACGGTGAGTGTGACGAACCAGAAACCCTCGGTGCAATTTCGCTGGCCGCGCGCGAGCAACTTGACAATTTGATCTTTGTCGTTAACTGCAACCTGCAACGCCTCGACGGCCCAGTGCGTGGCAACGGCAAGGTGATCCAAGAACTCGAGGCGGTATTCCGTGGCGCAGGCTGGAATGTCATCAAAGTCATCTGGGGCTCACGTTGGGATGATCTGTTGGCCCGCGATGTTGACGGCGTTTTGCTCAACAAGATGAACTCAACTGTTGACGGCGAGTTCCAGCGGTACACGGTCGAAGATGGCAACTACATTCGGGAAAACTTCTTTGGTCCCGATCCGCGACTGCGCCAAATGGTCGCGCACCTTTCGGATGACGAGTTGCGTGTCCTGCCCCGAGGCGGGCATGACTATCGCAAGCTTTACGCCGCATATAAAGCTGCTTGGGATAACCGCGGCTCGGGACGCCCGACAGTAATTCTCTGCAAGACCGTCAAAGGCTGGACCCTCGGTGCGGAGATCGAAGGTCGTAACGCAACCCATCAGATCAAAAAGATGAATACCGATCAGTTGCGTGCACTTCGCGACACTTTGTACCTGCAAGAAGAAATTCCCGATCATGTCTTGGAAAAGGCGGCCGAGACCGGAGAGCCGCCTTACTTCCGCCCCAGCGCTGACAGTGTCGAGTATCAGTACATGATCGAACGACGTCGCGCACTTGGTGGTTCTGTCCCGCGTCGCATCAATCGCATTCGTAAGCCGCTTGAATTGCCTTCTGATGCGGCGTTCTCTGATCTTTACGCTGGTTCTGGCGAGCAAGCAGTGAGCACCACAATGGGCTTCACGCGCTTGCTGCGCAACCTTGCACGAGATGAAAAATTTGGCCCACGAGTGGTACCGATTGTTCCTGACGAAGCGAGGACCTTCGGCATGGATTCACTGTTTCGTGAGCTAAAGATCTATGCATCACAAGGACAGAAATACGAGCCAGTCGACCATGATCTACTGCTGTCTTATGCCGAGTCCGCAGAGGGCCAGATCCTCGAAGAAGGAATCACTGAAGCTGGATCAATGGCGTCATTCATCGCCGCTGGCACGAGTTATTCAACTCGTGGCGTACCGATGGTTCCGTTCTACACCTTCTATTCAATGTTTGGCTTCCAACGCATCGGTGATCTCGCATGGCAGGCTGCCGATATTCGTGCCCGTGGATTCTTGATGGGTGCTACAGCGGGCCGAACCACATTGATGGGTGAAGGACTCCAACATCAAGATGGACACAGCTTGCTTCTGGCGAGCACAATTCCTGCGTGCCAAGCCTATGACCCAGCATTTGCATACGAAGTTGCAGCGATCATCCGTAACGGCATCAACCGCATGTACGGCGAATCACCCGAAGATGTCTTCTATTACATAACTCTTTACAACGAGAATTATGTAATGCCACCAGCACCACAGCTTGCCGACTTGGAGCAGCGGATTGTTGCTGGTCTATACAAATGGCAAGCATCTAACGCAAGTGGAAAGAAAGCAACGATCTTGTTCTCCGGCTCTGCCCACACCGCTGCCCGTGAAGCGGCCGCCGTACTTGAAGCCGACTACGGCATTGCTGCCGACCTGTGGTCTGCAACTTCCTACAAGCGTCTGCGCGAAGACGCACTTGAAACCGAACGCTGGAACAGGCTCCACCCAACCCAACCAAAGCGGACTCCGTTGGTGACCAATCTGCTCGCCGATTCCGATGGCCCGATCGTGGCGGTCTCAGATTTCATGCGTGCAGTGCCAGAGCAAGTGGCTCGATTCTTGCCCAACCGCGACTTCGTAGCGCTTGGAACCGACGGAATGGGGCGCAGTGACACTCGCGAATCATTGCGCAAGCACTTTGAGATCAATGCGGGTCACGTGGTTGTCGCAGTGCTCAGCGCTTTGAGTAATGCGGGTCATGTGGAAGCCAAGGTGGTCGCTGATGCCATCACGT
>JBIIRE010000019.1:0-17974 GCA_044341655.1 Ilumatobacteraceae bacterium
GCGGTACGTGAGCTGGGTTCAGAACGTCGTGAGACAGTTCGGTCCCTATCCTCCGCAGCCGAAGGAGTGTTGAGGAAGGCTGTCCCTAGTACGAGAGGACCGGGACGGACGTAGCTCTGGTGTGTCTGTTGTCCTGCCAAGGGCACGGCAGATTGGCCACCTACGGAAGGGATAACCGCTGAAAGCATCTAAGTGGGAAACCCGTTCCAAGATGAGCACTCCCATGCGGTCAACGCAGTAAGGCCCGTGGCTAGACCACCACGTTGATAGGCCGGAAGTGTAAACGCGGTAACGCGCCAGCTGACCGGTACTAATCGGCCGAGGGCTTGATTTTGAACAAAGCTCGTGCTTGCTCTGGAGTCTTCGTGGGAGATCCCACATTGACAACTAATTTCTGGTGGCCATGGCGGCGGTGTCACACCCGTTCCCATCCCGAACACGGCAGTTAAGCCCGCCCGCGCCAATGGTACTTGGGGGTAGACCCCCTGGGAGAGTAGGTCGCCGCCAGAGTTCGCATTGGACGGCCCTCGTGTGTGTTTTCACCACGAGGGCCGTTTCATTTCCCGCCCTGCAGTGGCGATGATTCTTAGGATTGACAAATGACTGATTCCAGATCTGGGCGCTCGTCGCGTCCTGGCAGACCCGCCGGTGGTGGGCGTTCCTCCTCGGGGGGACGCAGTAGCGACCGTGGACGTAGTTCTGGATCGGATCGCCCGCGCCGTGATGATGATCGAGGCCCACGTCGCGATGATGACCGTCGCCCACGTCGCGATGATGACGATCGACGTAGCAGCAGCAGTGATCGACGCCCGCGTCGTGATGATGATCGTCGTCCTCGACGTGATGACAATGAACGTCGTCCGCGTAGAGATGATGACCGCCCCGATACTCGTACCGATGCGCAACGAAAAAGCGATGAAGTCAAACGTCGCATCGGCGAGCGTCGCGTTAAAGAGGGTCCAAGTACCCCGCCTAAACAATCGCAGGAGCGCTGGATTGATGAAGGGCCAGTGCGTGGCGCGGCAAAAGGCGCAGTCAAGCGCGGCAAAGTCGATGGCCGTGGTGCGCGTAAGCCGAGCAAACCGACTACGTCGCCCGATCGCAAGAAGGCGCGCAAAGTTGCCATTGATGTGCAATCGCAGTTTGTTGCTGCCGTTGGTCCGCGACGCGCAACTCGCATGGCGGAGCAATTCGCAGAAGCAACGATCGCATTTGATCGTGATCGGGTAGATGACGCTCGACGCTTGCTCTTGGCAATGGGAAGGGAAGCCCTAAGCGCCCCATGTGCGCATGAGTTGATGGGTCTTATTCGCTATCGCTCTCGTGAATGGAAAAAGGCAGCAGCAGAGCTGGAAATTGCCCTTGCCTCAATGCCAGATGCAGTTGAACACATACCGGTGTTGATGGATTGCTACCGCGCTCTAGGCGATCATGATCGAGTTTCCCAGTTATGGAAAATGCTTGGGGAAGAGTCTCCACATCCCGAAATCATGGCTGAGGGACGAATCGTTCTTGCGGGAACCAAAGCTGACCAAGGTGATCTGCCGGCCGCGCTGGCACTGATGGAAAAGTCGGGACGCAAAGTCAAACCTGTGCGCGACTACCACCTGCGCGAATGGTATTTCCTTGCCGACCTTTATGACCGCAGTGGCGATGTCATTAACGCGCGCAAGTATTTCAGTTGGGTCTATGAAAACGATGCCGATTTTGTTGACGTGCTCGAGCGTTTAGCTTCCCTTGGTGGCTGAAGTCTTTTAAGCATCGCTTTTTGAAACCTCGTATCAGGGTTGTTGCAATATGGTCACACTTCCTCTCTCACGCTTATGAGACAAAAGGTGATGAAAATGGGGAATAGCAAGAAGTTGACTGAGGGCGATGAGATCAATGGCCTAAATGTGGTCGTGGTTGAAGGGGTCGTTAAGCAGGAACCAACTCTTCGGGAGTTGGGTGATGGCGAATTTGTACGCGAATTCATCGTCGCTTCGTACCTAGATGGTCGCCAAGTCAAGACTCCAGTGGTGTGTCGAGAGGCCCTTGGTGGCTCACTTAGTGCAGGCGATGAAGTCACCATCGTTGGGCATGTGCACATGCGTTTTTTCGCCACTGGTGGGCGAGTCACTTCGCGGACTGAGGTCGTAGCCAAACAGGTTTTTGGGGCTCGTGCTCGCTCGGCCCGCACAAAGGCACTTGCTGGCGTCATACAAGTTATTCAGGGGCGGTAAAAGATCAAGCACCTGCGTGGCGACCACTAACCTCACTGCTAGAAGTTTCTCGGTTTTGCCGGGAGTTGGTCGAATAGTTAGGAGCCGAAGTGGACGTTTCTGCGCTGCTTGGAGACGAAGCAAAGAGCCTCTTGGGTCACACATGTAACGGCATCAAGTCAAGCGACATTACGTTGCCTGGAGGCGACTTCGTTGATCGTGTGTTCTCAGCAACCGATCGCAGTCCACAGGTGTTGCGCAGTCTTGGTTCGTTGTACAACAGCGGGCGTCTGGCGGGCACTGGTTATGTTTCCATTCTTCCGGTGGATCAGGGAATCGAGCATTCGGGTGCCGCAAGTTTTGCCCCGAATCCCGCTTACTTTGATCCGGCGAATATCTGCGAGTTGGCCATTGAAGGTGGTTGTAACGCAGTGGCGACAACCTATGGCGTTCTTGGTGCTGTTAGCCGTCGTTATGCGCATCGGATTCCATTCATTGTGAAAATCAATCACAACGAACTCATGACCTATCCGAATCGCTTTGATCAGGTCATGTTTGGTTCCGTGAAGCAGGCATTCGATCTCGGTGCCGCGGGTGTGGGAGCCACGATCTATTTCGGGTCGCCTGAATCGACTCGGCAAATTCAAGAGGTGGCTGCGGCGTTTAAAGAAGCCCATGATCTTGGAATGTTCACTGTGCTGTGGTGCTACCTGCGCAATAACGAGTTCAAAAAAGACGGCGTGGATTACCACGTTGCTGCAGACTTAACTGCTCAGGCCAACCACATTGGTGTGACCATTGAAGCTGACATCATTAAGCAAAAATTGCCTGAAAACAATGGTGGCTACAACGCACTTAGCGGTTATGGGAAAACCAGCCCAAAGGTTTACGAATCATTGACCACCGATCACCCAATCGACCTCGCTCGTTGGCAAGTTGCCAACTGCTACATGGGTCGCATTGGACTCATCAACTCTGGCGGGGAGAGTAAAGGTGCTGGCGATCTTGCAGCGGCAGTAAAGACGGCGGTAATTAACAAGCGCGCAGGTGGACAAGGTCTAATTTCTGGTCGTAAGGCCTTCCAGCGACCGATGGCTGAAGGCGTTGCACTGCTGAACGCAATCCAGGATGTTTACCTGGATAAATCAATAACCATCGCCTGACCCACGGTGTAACACCCATCGGGCATTATTGCTTCGATGTTGACAATTGTCTTTGCAGATGCCACCGAGGTAATCGGTATGGCAATCGCTTGCGTCATCCTTTTTGGTGTGCCGCTGATCGCACTTATCTTTTGGTGGGATTATCGTCGCTGGCGTAAAGCCCAATACCGCGAGTGGCTACAAAATATGACTCACGGCCAACCAAGCGCCGACGCTTTTGGTCGCTTGCCGGTGTTGCCGCGATTTGGATTCGTTCCATCAGCGCTCATTGGCAGCAACTTCGATCCCGACTTTTTGGGGAGCCCGGTGTCTTATACGGCGGGGCGATACCCAGAGCCAGGTGTGCAGCGCATGATGCTAAATGGCCAGGATTATCCCTTGAACGAAAAGCAGATTGCTGAGATGGAGGTCTGGGGAACGATCGATGGAATCCCGATCGAAGACTTTGACGACTGGAGTGACTGGGGCTGACTCAGTCGAGCGGACGAAACACAAGCCCAGTTAGAAGCTTGGGTGTGAAGAAGGTTGATTTCGGCGGCATCAGGAGTCCTTCGTCTGCGGTGCGTTGAATTTCCGCAACCGTTACGGGTTTGATCAAGATCGCACAGGTGCCTCGCCCGTTGCGTAACTCATGCAAAACCTCGGTTACTCCGTGCTGGTATGTCAACTCGTGTGCGGTTTGGGCGAGAGCATGTTCGAGTTTGGCCCCATCGAGGTTTCGTACATTCGCGAAGACTCCAGGCTTTTCAATGAGTAGCGTGCCGGATCCATTCGGGTGGACAAGGCACATTGCATTGCGTGACTCCATTTCAGCAAGCGTGCTTTGGCTAACTGTCTCAATTTCCTGGAGGTCAAAACTCGCACTCAATGCCTCGCGCATGGAGTCATGATCAATTGCGCTGTATAACCGGTGAATGGCCGCCACATTGAGTTGTTCTTCGTTAAGTTCAGCTACATACGCGAGTGTGTAGTCGGCATCTTTGCTGCCATTGGTCGCGCGTTGTTGATCACGGTATGTGCGACTCACTGCATAGCGATGATGGCCATCGGCGATGACGGTTGGTGCGCTCGCCATGAGGTGCTGGATCTCAGATACGCGCCCAGAATCATCGATGATTTCCACGCTGTGAACTACACCGTCTTCATCAGTAACTCGACCAACTTCGGTTCCTGGTTCAGCGAGAAGCGATGTGAGGCCGCCAGCAAGAGAAAGGCACCAAATGGGGGACAGGTTCATCTGGGTGGCGCGAGTTAGATCGAGGCGGTCTGATTTGGCCTTTGGGGTGGTGCGCTCGTGGGGAAGAACGGGCCCCGCACCCTCGTCGCAGACCTCGATTGCTCCAAGGACACCTGCGGTCTCACGCGCGCGACCCTGCGCGTCGGTGAACTTCATGCGGTAGATCGTGAAAGTTGGGGCAGTATCACGCACCATCACTCCAGAAGATTGCCAGCCCGAAATCGTCGCGGCGGCTTGGGTGTACCTAGCGTCCCCGTCACTTTCTAAGGGGCAATCAACAACAACAACATTGTTGGGCGACTTAGCGGCGTAATGGGCTCGATCTTCTGGACTCAACACGTCATATGGCGGAGAAATAACGGTTGTGAGATCTTGTCCAGCCGAGTATCGAAGGGCTCTAAAGGGCAAGAATTTAGTCACCCATATACGTTGACAGATGAAGCCTGGCAATACAAATACCTAGGGTAGATAGGTGCTCCTTTTGTGCGACCTAGACGGCGTGGTTTGGCTGGCTCATCAGCCGTTACCTGGCAGCGTGGAGGCCTTGAAGTCTTGGCGTGCAGCAGGGCATGAGATTGTTTTTTGTACCAATAACTCCTTCAGCACAATTGCCGACCAAGAAAGTTTCTTAGCCGCAATCGGGATCGAGGCTTCAAACAGGGTGGTCTCTTCGGCAACCGCGGCAGGGTCTTTGGTGCAGGCTGGCGAAGATGTGCTCGTGTGCGGTGGGCCAGGCATTATTGAAGCTGTTACGGACCGTGGTGCGACGGCGGTTGTGCATGGCGAGAACCTCGCCGATGTGGATGCGGTGATTGTGGGCTTTGACCGGACGTTTGACTATCTGAAACTCAAGACGGCAAGTGCGGCGGTGCGCAGTGGCGCACGACTCATAGGAACTAATCACGACCCGACCTATCCAACTCCCGAGGGCGAAATTCCTGGTGGAGGTTCTTTAGTGGCCGCGGTTGCGTATGCGAGTGAAACCGAGGCCATTTTTGCGGGCAAGCCAATGCGGCCGATGTTCGCAGCCGCGATGTCTGTAGCTAAACGTTTAGTGGGCCGCGCGATAGATGTAAACGAGATATTTGTAGTTGGTGATCGTGATGATTCCGACGGTGAGTTCGCACGGCGCAATGGAGTTCAGTTTTGTCACGTGAAAACAGGTGTCAAGAGCCCACCTTCAAGTGGAGTTAAGTCGTTTGCTGATTTAGCGGCCGTTGTCTCGCAATTGCTTGGAGCTCGTGATGCGTAGATCAAGGCTGGATCAAGAGCTTGTACGACGCGGAATGTTTGACAGTAGAACCGCTGCGCATACCGCAATTGAGGCAGGTGTTGTGCTGGTTAATGGAGCAGTGGCTGATAAACCATCGCGACAAGTTTCGACGGCTGATGCGATTGTGATCACTGAGCGTGCCCGCTATGTGGGCCGCGGTGGAGAAAAACTTGAAGCTGCATTTGAGCACTTCACGATTGTGGTCGCCGGCCGAGATGCTCTGGATGTTGGTTCTTCTACGGGCGGCTTTACGGACTGCTTGTTGCAGTATGGGGCAAGTTCGGTGGTGGCCATTGATGTGGGTCACAACCAATTGCACGAGCGCCTTCGCAAAGATCCACGTGTCAAATCTCACGAAGGACTCCACATCAAAGATGCGAGCACCACTGTTGTGGGTGGTCCGTTTTCATTGATTGTGGTTGATCTGTCGTTCATATCGCTCAAGTCGGTTGCTCACTACATAATCGGACTCGCCGCGAGTAACGCGGATTTGGTTTTGCTGGTGAAGCCGCAATTCGAAGCGGGGAGAACTGAAGTCAGTAAAGGGCAAGGGATAATCCGTGATGAGGAGATACGCCAGCGAACTTTGGCAGAAGTGACCGAGTGCTATGTGGCTAAGGGCTTTACGATGGAAGGCGTGATTGATTGTCCCGTTCCCGGCGCCAATGGGAATGTTGAGTTCTTGCTATGGCTACGCGCCGGGGAAAGAAGTGGATCGTGAAGCGAGTTCTCCTGGTCCCTCATCCGACCCGTACCGATGCCCAAGAACTCCTCAGCTCGGCGGCGGATTTTCTTGAGCGCCATGGAGCACAAGTAATTCGTCGTAGTGTCTCAGATTTTTCGGCCAAAGGCGGAGCGGAATTCGGTGTTGGCGAATTGGATCTTGTGGTCACCCTCGGAGGTGACGGAACCGTTTTGCGCGCACTCCAGTTGGTTGGCGATTCTGAAACCCCGATCATCGCAGTGAATGCAGGAAACCTTGGATATCTCACGGAGCTTGCACCGGATATGTTGATGGCCACTTTGGAGCGCTGGCTGCAAGGTGCTTCATTTGTTGAAGATGACCGAATGCTGCTTCGAGTGGAATGCAATGTCCGAGGCGTTGCAACGCATCGATTCGCACTTAACGAGGCAGTTGTTGAAAAACGCGAGTCGGGGCACACAGTGCGTGTTCGTGTGGACATCGACGATGAAGTATTCACATCATTTGTTGCTGACGGTGTAATTGTGGCCACGCCAACTGGCTCCACCGCTTATGCATTCTCAGCACGGGGACCCATCATTTCGCCCCGGCAACGTGCTGTTTTGATGACACCGGTTTCCCCTCACATGCTCTTTGACAGATCGCTAGTGCTTGCAGGAGATGAAAAGTTGCGGATCTCCGTTGAAAGCAACCGTGAAGTTGACCTGGTGGTTGATGGAACAGTGTTTGCATCTCTCGCTCACGGCGATACCGTCACCTGCACGGGAGCGGAACGCGTTGCCCGATTTCTCCGTCTCGAACCTCGTAGGTTCCATCGAATTTTGAAGACCAAGTTCGGTTTAGCCGATCAGGTGGGCGGTTTGGATGCTCAGTGAACTCCATATTGAGGGTTTGGGTGTAATCAGTAATTCCACGGTTCTCTTCGAGAACGGACTCGTGGCGATAACCGGCGAAACCGGTGCAGGTAAGACGATGATCGTCGAAGCAATTGACCTTTTGCTGGGGGAGCGGTTTGAGGCCTCAATGCTGCGCGCAGATTGTGACGAGGCACGTATTGATGGCCGCTTTGAGATTGATGGCAAAGAAATAATTTTGTCGCGGGTGATGCCCCGGACCGGACGTTCAAGGGCCTATGTCGATGGTCGACTGGCAACTGCTGCACAACTCGCCGAAATTGGCGCGGGCCTGGTTGACCTGCATGGCCAAAACGCTCAACACAGCATTATTCGCATGGGCGCCCAACGCTCAGCACTTGATCAGTTTGGCAAAGTAGATCTCTCTCATTTACGGGAACTGCGAGCAAGACTCACGCAGATTGATGCTTCGTTGGCGACGCTAGGTGGTGACGCGCGTAGTAGGGCACGCGAAATTGATTTGCTTAAATTCCAGATCACAGAGATTGAGTCAGCGGGCATTACTTCGAGCGGTGAAGATGTCCATCTGGATGCGGAAGAAGATCGTCTTTCCAAAGCAACCCAATACCACCAGGCTTTCATCACTGCTTATGGTTTGCTAAGCGATGACGATGGCGCACTGGACAAAGTCCACGCCGCTATCGCAGCCCTCGGATTAGGTGCGGCCAGCGAGGAGCTGGCGAATAAGTTGCGGGGAATTGTTGCAGAACTCGACGATGCAGTTGCTGAACTGCGATCCGAATCGGAATCCGTAGAAGAGGATCCAGAGCGACTTGAGGAAATTCGTCGACGCAGACACCTTCTGCGGGATTTGCGCCGTAAATACGGTGAGAGGCTCGAGGATGTTCTGGCCTACTTCGGTGAAGCGTCTACACGGCTAAACGAGATGCTGAGCCATGATGCGAGGGTTGCAAAGCTCGAGACTGATCGTGCGGCCGCGCTCGATGAACTCGCAAAAGAAGAACTCAAGGTACTCGCCATTCGCAAAAAGGTGGCACCGAAATTGGCGGCTGCTGTGAATACGCTCCTGCCAGGTTTGGCTCTGGCCAATGCTCGCATCGAAATTGAAGTTCGAGGTAATGCAGGAGATGAAGTTGAAATTCGCTTCAGCGCTAATCCGGGGATGCCGTTGCAGCCGCTTTCGAAGGTGGCATCGGGTGGCGAGACGTCAAGGCTGATGTTGGCGATGAACCTTGTGTTGACTACCTCGCCACCCACACTTGTTTTCGATGAGGTGGATGCGGGTATTGGCGGCGACGCGGCAAACACTGTTGCCGAGGCGCTGGGAAAACTCGGTCTTTCCCGTCAGGTTCTAGTCGTGACCCATCTTCCCCAAGTGGCGGCTTCTGCTGCGCAACAAGTGTTCGTCTCAAAGCGTGTTGAAGGCAAAATGACTATTGCTGAAGCAAATACCTTGAGCTCAAATGAACGAATCGCTGAGATCGCGCGCATGCTTTCAGGTGATGCTGAGAGTAAGACTGCTCTCGCGCATGCCAAAGAGATCATCAACGCCGCGAGGGCGCGGATCGAGGGACGAGTCAGTTAAGTGTCTGGACAAATCGCAGGGATAGCAAAAGCTGGGTCACGAACTAAGGATCTGACGAAACGCCTTAGTGCGGGTGAAGTTGCAGTTATTGACCACGAGGATCTTGATCCTGTGGCCGTTGATGCATTGATTGGTTCGCGTGTGGCTGCAGTTATCAATTGTTCCCCGTCGTTCTCTGGCAAGTATCCAAACGTCGGACCACGGGACCTTGTTGCGGCAGGTGTGATCCTGGTTGATCTAGAGACACCAGGAATCATGTCAAGTGTTAGTGACAACAGCGGTGTAGTTCTCAGTTGGGATACGAACGGTGCGGCGACTGTGGCGCAATTTGGGCAAACAATCGGTACTGGCAGAGTCCGTGATCTTGACACGCTGGATAATGAATTGACTGAGTCCAGACGCAATGTGGCTGATCAGTTGGAACGCTTTGCAGAAAACACGCTTGAATACATGCTCCAAGAACGTCACCTCGCGACCGATGCGCCAGATCTGCCCTTAACGCGTGTTGTATTCAAGAATCGGCATGTTTTGATTGTGGTGCGAGGCGTCGATTTCAAAGAGGATCTCGCGGCTCTGAAAACTTCTGGCTATTTACGTGAGATGAAGCCAATAGTGATCGGTGTTGACGGTGGAGCTGATGAACTCCTCGAACAAGGGATCACCCCTGATTTGATTATCGGGGACTTTGATTCGGTGAGTGAACACACACTGCGTTGTGGTGCCGAGCTCATCGTTCATGCTTATGCGGGTGGGCGAGCTCCAGGCGCTGAGAGACTCACTGATTTGGGTCTCAATTTCCTGCTCTTTGAAAGTGCCGGCACCTCGGAGGACATTGCGATGTTGCTGGCCTATGAACTTGGTGCCGAACTCTTGGTGGCGGTGGGAACACACTCGTCAATGGAGGATTTCCTCGACAAGGGCCGCAAGGGGATGGCTTCCACTTTCTTGGTGCGCCTAAAGGTTGGGCGCATGCTCGTGGATGCCAAGGGAGTTAATCGTTTGTACCGACCAGTGGTTCGCACACGTGATGCTTGGCTTTTTGCATCCGTGATGCTTGTTTCGTTGGTTGCGGTGGTAAGTATCAGTGAACCCGTAAGGCTTTGGGGTAAGAGCGTATGGGTTTGGCTCAAGTCCGTATTCGGCTGAGTCAGAACTTTTAGGATCAATAGCAATGATTAATGTCCGCTATCACATTTTTAGTCTTATTGCGGTCTTTGCGGCATTGGCGATTGGTTTGACAATTGGAACAACGGTCGTGCGTGGTCCACTGGTTGACAACTTGCGTCAGAATCTCGATCGCGTTGAAGCACGAAATGAAACTGTGCGCACCGAAAACGAATCATTGCGCGAAGCTCTTCAAGCAGCGCATGTTTTAGATGATGGTGGCGGCGCATTGTTGGCTGGTCGCGCACAAGGAACTCTCGTGCTAACAGTTGAGGAGCAGGGTGCCGATGGTGATTCCGTTAACGGTATCCGTGAAGCATTCGTAGATGGTGGTGCCCTATTGCTTGGGCGAGTGATTGTTGATTCGGAGAATTCTGCAGTTGGCGAACAGCTAGCGATGGCACTTTCAATGGTGCGCGGAATCATCAACTCAGCCAATGCTTCACTTCCGGTGAATTTGGCGGATTCTTTACGTGACGTGCTGCTGGGAGTTCTTGCAGAAGGCTCAATTGAGTTGCGCAACTTGCGCGAAGAAACGATTACGGTTCCCTCCAATCTGCGAGTGGTTGTGATTGGGGATCGCAATAATGGATTTGCCGATTGGGGAACGTTGGTTAGCGGGCTAATTAATGGTCTCTCAACAGACGTCATCAGCCCATTGCCGATTGTGGCGGAGATTGATGATCTTGATCTGACTCAGGACGATGAGTTGGATCCAAGTGTGGTTGCGGTTATTCGTGAAGACGAATTGCTGCGAGTTGCTGCATCGACTGTTGACAACGCATCACACTTTGTTGGCTGGGCCGCAACGGTGCTTGGTGCGGAGAACTCATTGAGTCGAGTCGCGGTGCACCTCGGTGTGCACAAAGGCAGTGAAGGACTGCTTCCGGCAAACCGATGAAAGATGTCGCTGCAGGGCGATCGTTGGCGCGTGATACAGGTTTAATCACAGTTCTCACCCTGTTCTCGCGGTTTACTGGCCTTGCGCGAATTGCAGTGGTTAGTGCGGTTTTGGGCGCAACCCTCCTTGGCGATGTGTACCAAGGCGCCAATATGGTCCCTACGTTGCTCTTTGAGCTGATAGCTGGTGGCGCAATCCAGGCAGTTTTAGTTCCCCTGTTTGTACGAGAAGCAGATAATGGCCCAGAGCGCTCACATCGGGCATTCGGTGTGGTGCTAGGCACCTTCGTTGCTTATGCCGCAGTTGCTTCGGCTTTACTTGCAGTGTTGTCCCCAGTGATCTCGCGGTTGATTGCCGCAGACAGCGGGGCGTCATTTGATGATCGCGTCAGAGTTGGAACGCTTTTTCTCGCGGTGTTTGCCCCACAGATGATTTTTTATGCAATTGGAGCAGTCTCGGCTGCACAACTTCAGGCTCAACGTAAGTTCATCGCAGGCGCGATTGCGCCGGCAATCAACAACGTTGTCGTCATCATTGTTTACCTGCTGTTTTATTGGGTTGCCGGTGATACTCCTGTTCTTACTCAGCCGATGTGGCATCTACTGCTGCTCGCTGGTGGAACCACTTTGGCAGTTGTGGCTTTCACCTCAGTGCCGCTGGTGTTCTTGTTGCGAGATCAACCGATTCGGGTCCGTTATGACCGTGGTGATGAAGTGGTGCGCGAAGTACGCAGTATTGGCGGATGGGCTTTCCTGCAGATTGTCGGCACGCTTGCTCCAACTATTGCCGCCCTAGTAGTTGGTGCACGCGAAGAAGGCGCTGTGGCGGTGTTCTCCTATGCCTATGCGGTCTTTCTGCTTCCATTTTCTCTGTTTGCTGCGCCAGTGGCTACGGCGATGCTTCCACGTCTGGCACTTTTCAATGAGCGCAGAGATACCGAGAGTGCAGCCTCGGTGTTTCGTGGCGCCTACCGGCCAGCTCTAGTTGCACTCACTTTTGCTGCAATTTCGTTGCTCGCTGTAGGAGAGTCGCTGGCGCGCATTCTCTCCTTCGGGTTGATTGCTGAAAACGGACTCAGTGACTATTCGACCTCTATCCAGTGGTTGGGAGTAGGTGTAGTTGGCTACGGGATCTGGTTTATTTGCGTTAGGTCAATGATGGCGTTTGGCGAGGTCCGCAAGTCAGCTTTGGTCACTGTTCTTGGTGCAGTTACGGGCATCACAAGCATGCCCATTGGGCTACTACTTTTTCCAGACACTGCGGTTGCCGTTGTACTTGCTGCATCCATATCAATCGGTTTTTCATTGTGTGGAGTGGTGGCCACAGTGTTGCGTCCAGTCGCAACACGTTCGGGCAATCTGTTTGGGTCTGGCTCTTCAATCTTGGCGATCGGAACGGGACTGTTTGCCTATTTGGCGATGTCAATCGGCCTACAAAATTTCATTGCTCCAAGTAACCGTCTCGAGGCTATTGCGGTGCTTCTGGTTGTTGCGCTTGTGGCTGTACCCATTGCGGTGGCTATCGGCCTCATGTGTTGGCATCCGCGCTTAGCGCCAACTCGGTCGAATGACACAACGATGCTGATTGGGCCAAGTGATGGTGGGATTCGCCGACATGTGGTTTCTTTAGCCGAAGAACTCATGAAGCGGGGAAGCCCAGTGACTGTTGTTGCTCCGGCTGGAGTGGTTGAATTCATCGAGCGTGAATCTCCGATGTTGCAGACATCGATCGTGGAAGTTCCAGCAGGTTTTAATCCAGTTTCGTGGCTACGCGCGGTGAGACAACTCCGAGGTGTGAACGTTTCCGATGGGACGCTGCACTGTCATGGACTCAAGCCAGCAATGTTGGCCTTACTCGCTGGGCATAATCCGATCTTGACTTGGCATAACAAGGTCAATCGCGTGTCACATGGGGGATCGGCGTTAGTGCTGATGCCCTTAGAAAAATTCGTCTCACGGCGTTGCAGAGCAGTGATCTGCACTACAACTGCGATGGTCTCGCAACTTCGCCGCTGGGGAGTTTCTGATGATCGGATTACATTGTGTGAACCAGTGCATCGGGTGCCGATGCCGCGTCGTGATGTAGTGGAAATCCGCAGTCAGTTGCGCAACGGTACACAGCTCTTAATTGTGTGTGTGGCCAGGATGCACCGACAAAAAGGTGTTGACACGCTGCTGCAAAGCGTCGTTGCACGTGCTGATGAACTACGTGCATTTCATGCCCAGGTGGTGATCGTTGGCGATGGCCCGTTGCGTAATGAGCTTGAGATGATCTCTAGCTCCGTGAGAGACCTAGTCACATTTGTTGGTGCCGACGATGACGCAATTTCATACATTCGTGCTGCGGATTTACTTGTGATTCCATCACGATGGGAATCGGGTCCATTGGTGGCATTGGAAGGTCGTGAGTTTGGAATTCCAATAGTCGCTACTCGCACGGGATTTATGGCCCAATGGGAAGATCTTCCTGCTGTGCGATTGGTCGATCCAGAAGATCATGAGAATCTCGGGAAGTTGATTATCGAGTCACTGAGCTCGCATGCGACCCCGCAACGATTTACTAGTGGTGCATCGGTCTTGGAACGCAGTGTGGATACGGTCTCTGGTGTGTACCGAAGTTCAAGCAAGCGCAATCGCGACCGTGGCTCATCAGCCCGCCCATTCCTCTTACTCGCTTTCTTGGCTCTATTTGTCATGGGTCTTGTAACGAGTCGTCCAAATGCGACTGCATTACCAGTTGTTGAGGGTCCCGTACTGATCGTCTCGGTTCCGGGCCTTGAATGGGAAGACGTACGTAATTTCAATATGGACACCATTGGTGGTTTGCCGTTGCGAGCAAGCTTGAGCGTTCGAACCATCGGCGCTCGTACTTCGTTACAAGAGGCATACATTTCCTTGGGTAGCGGTAATCGAGCCACAATGCGTTCGGCTGATGCACCGTTTTTGTTGCCACCTTTTGGTGGGTGCTCGCAACAACTGCATGATGCGGCCCAAGAAGACGCAGATCGCAAGCTGTATGAAGCCGATCCTGGTGTCTTGGGTGAGGCTCTGGCGAGCGTGGGTGCGCAGCGAATCGTATTCGGGTCGACAATGGCTTTAGCCGCCCTAATGGACAACAACGGATGCGTTGATGCTTTCAACCTTGGTGTCCCAGATTCAGCGTTCGCAGCTGACCTTGGTGTGAAGTCCGTGGCACTTGTTGAACTGCCGCAGATTTACAGTCTCTGGGTTGCTGCGAATCCTGATACCGCCTCCAGTGTCCCATTGCGTCCGAGTGAATCGGCCTTAAGTGCTGCTGCGCGCGAGGTGGACACTTGGATTAGCGAGGCGCTTAATGCTCTTCCCGAAACAGGTGCTCTGTATGTTGTGTCGCCGGTGTCGCACCCCGGCCGCACCAATCTGACAGTAGTTGCAGCCCGTATTGGTGCGTCTTCTGGAACAATGCTGTCGGGCACTACTCGCCGTGAGGGTTTTGTAACGCTGACCGATGTTGCGCCGACCCTGGTTAACTCCTTTGGTTTGAGCATCCCTAATGCGATGAACGGTACGGAATTTACGCGCAGTGGACGCGAGGCGAAATCAATCAACGGACTCGTAAATGACAGCGAAAGAACTACTGCGCGCAATCTTGCTGTAGGGCCAGTAAGTGTTGTGTTCGTTGTCGCCCAGATAATTCTTTATTTGATTGCCGCCGCATTGATTCTCGGTCGACGCCGTATCAATTCAACTCCGATGCGAGTTGGGATCATTGCGATTCCTGTAGTTCCTGTTGCTGTATTTGGCTTGTCCGCATTGCCTTTGTACAGACTGAACAGCACTTTTGCGACTTTGACGATTTACGCCTGTGTCGGATTGCTTTCATTCCTGATCGCCAAACTGGTTAGAGGCCCTGTTGCGCTGGCGGTAACTCTTGTGGTGGGCGCAAATTGGCTTTTGCAAGTGGTCGACATCGTGCTTGGTGGTCGGCTCCAGATCAATACCGTGTTTGGGTATTCAGCAACTGTTGCGGGGCGCTTCCAAGGTTTCGGAAACCTGGCATTTGCGGTTGCTGCGGTGTCGGGCCTGGTCGTGGCAGCAGTTCCTGTATTGATGCAGAAACCGATTTTTGGGTTTTCTGTTCGAGGTTGGGTTCTTTTTGTTGGCTTCATCACCCTTATCGCAGACGGTTTTCCTTGGTTCGGTGCTGATGTCGGTGGCGTTTTGGCAATAGTTCCTGCTTTTGGATGTTTGTGGCTCATGGCCAATGGAGAACCAATCAACTTCCGCCGCCTATTTGGAGTTGGAGTTGCTGGAGTGGTTGCACTCTCTGGTTTGGCGTTATTCGATTTGTCAAGACCGAAGGAATCACAAACCCATCTTGGGCGGTTTGTGCGCAAGCTGTTTGACGGCGAGGCCGGCACGATCATCGAACGCAAAGTGTCAGCCAATATCCATATGCTCACATCAAGTGTCTGGACTTGGTTAGTTCCAATCGTTGCGGTGTTTTTTATCGTTTTGATGTTCCGAAGTAAAGGTGCCTTGATGCGTGTTCGATCGGAGATACCTGGCTTGGACGCTCTCATTGTGTCGGCAACCGTTCTTGGTGTGCTTGGATTTGCAGTGAACGACTCGGGCGTTGTGATTCCGTCGATGATGTTTGGGGTTATGGTTCCACTGACACTGTCGGCTCTTGTTTATGTTGAAAATAAGGGAGCCAAATGATTCTCGTGTGTTTTTCTGTTCTGCTTGTTGTGGGCGCACTAATTGGAGGCGGCCTATTGCGGGCACTGTTGCCCATCTTGAAGGACTCGCCGGTGTTGATGCGAGCCAACTATCGCGGGGAGAGTGTTCCGCTGGCAGGCGGTATCCCGATTGCTATGACTCTTTTGATTGGGTTTGGCGTTTTGCAGATTCTCTGGTCCGTTACTGACCGCTCTTATTTCGGAGCGGACGCCATTCAGACCGTCTATCTGGCAGTTTTTGTGGTGCTAGTGGTGACTCTCTTTGGCCTGCTCGATGACGCGGTGGGTACGGCTGCGGCTAAAGGCCTAAGGGGTCATTTAGGGGCTCTCAGACAGGGGCGGTTGACTACTGGGCTACTCAAGTTGGCTGCTGGGGCAGTGGCTGGCTTAATTGCTTCATCACAAGTTGAGGGATCGGTGCTGTGGATTGTTGTCGGTGCGGTTTGTGTTGCAGCTTGGGCAAATGTCGGCAATTTGTTCGATCTTGGTCCCGGACGCTGTATCAAAGTGTGCTGGCCTATTTGTGCAACCCTCGCCCTTATGTTTCTTGATGAGCTTGTCCCATTGGCGTTGCTGCTGGGTTCGGTGCTCGGTGTTTTGGGTGCGGATCTCAAAGAAAAGGTGATGCTGGGTGATACCGGAGCCAACCCACTCGGCGCATTGGTGGGTGTTTGTTTCCTAGCTACAGGCAACCATGCAGTTCTCCTGGGTGGCTGCGTGGTTGGCATTGCGCTCAATCTGGTTGCCGAGAAGGTCAGTTTTTCACGCATTATCGTTTCCAACTCTTTACTGCTCCGACTGGACAGTCTTGGGGCGACTGAGGCCCGTCGGGCATTTCTTCGAAGCCCACGACAGTGATGCGCTGGACAGCAGAAATACGGTAGGGTGATATCCCGTCATGGTTTCTTTGCAAGCGACGGGAGCGTAAATGCCAAAGCACGTTTTTGTGACGGGTGGTGTGGCTAGCTCTCTCGGCAAGGGACTCACCGCTTCATCTCTCGGGCGCCTACTAAAGATGCGCGGTCTCAAGGTAACCATGCAAAAGCTGGATCCGTACATCAACGTTGATCCCGGAACCATGAATCCTTTCGAACACGGTGAAGTTTTTGTCACTGATGATGGTGGCGAGACAGACCTTGACCTTGGTCACTATGAACGCTTTATCGATGAGAGTCTCACTCGTGCCTCTAATGCCACGACCGGCTCGATCTATCAATCAGTGCTGGCCGCAGAACGTAGAGGTGACTACCTCGGCAAAACCGTTCAGGTCATTCCGCACATCACCGATGAGATAAAGCGTCGAATCCATCGTGTGTCCACAGATGACATTGATGTGGTAATCACCGAAGTGGGCGGCACGGTAGGCGACATTGAGATCTTGCCGTTTTTGGAGGCCATTAGGCAGTTCCGAAACGAAGTTGGGCGAGACAACGTCTGCTACATCCACGTGACCCTGGTTCCATTCATTGGACCGTCGGGCGAGCAAAAAACCAAACCGACGCAGCACAGCGTTAGTGAGTTGCGCAGTCGAGGCATTCAGCCAGATGTGATCGTCTGCCGAAGCGAGGAAGTGCTCTCGGAGTCACTAAAGCGCAAGATCTCAAATATGTGCGACGTACCAGAAAAGCATGTGATCAACGCAGCCGATGCCCGCAACATCTATGAGTTGCCATTGATACTCCATGATGAGGGAATTGACTCAGTCGTCTGTGAAACGTTGCGCCTCGTTGCCGCTATTGATCTTTCGCCTTGGGAAGAGTTGGTAGAAAAAGTTGAGTCCGCGGTGACGCCGGTGCGGATTGGGTTAATCGGAAAATATGTCGATTATCAAGATGCTTATCTGTCGATCGTTGAAAGTTTGAAGCATGCTGGTTTTGCTCATGGGGCCAAAGTAGAGATTGACTGGATTCAAGCTGAGGAAGTTGAGGGTCTCCTTACAGCGGGCCGGCTGGAGAACCTGGACGGGATGATCATTCCGGGCGGATTTGGTCCACGTGGAATTGAAGGCAAGATCGCTGCGGCTACTTACGCTCGTGAAAACAATGTGCCGTGCCTTGGTATCTGTTTGGGTATGCAAGTTATGACCATTGAATTTGCTCGCAACGTGCTCGGAATGCTCGATGCGAACTCAACCGAATTTGATCCATCGACG
>JBIIRE010000101.1:0-5945 GCA_044341655.1 Ilumatobacteraceae bacterium
AAGCGCGGACTTAACGTCCCAAACGTCAGATGGATCAGTCAGCACTCTCCAGTCATCACCATCGCGTGCCACGTCTTCGGCGCCCGCTTCGAGCGCTGCTGCCATCGCATCGTCTTCACTTAGTGAGCCATCGATATAGATCACACCACGGCGTGAGAACTGCCAGGCCACTGCGCCAGGCTCCGCCATCGAACCACCGAGCTTGGAGAAGATTGCGCGCACATCTGCACTGCTGCGGTTGCGGTTATCTGTCAACACGTCAATCAACAGAGCAACTCCACCCGGTGCGTAACCCTCATAAATGATTGATTCGAAGTTTGCTCCACCAATTTCACCAGCACCGCGTTTGACCGCACGATCAATCGCATCGTTGGTCATTTGTGCAGCCTTCGCCTTCTGCACGATGTTGCGTAGCTGGGCATTCATTTCTGGATTCGCTCCACCTTCGCGCGAAGCAACCTCAATTTGTCGTGCGAGTTTGGCGAACAACTTTCCCCGAGCCTTGTCGGCGGCGCCCTTCTTGTGCTTGATGGTTGCCCATTTGGAATGGCCAGACATTCTTTCCCCTAACTCTTCGACGCCACGACGGCGTTCTCTATCCGGTCGACAAAAATTTGGTGCACCCTGGAGTCCAATGAGAGTTCGGGGTGAAACGCTGCGGCTATGCAATTTCCTTCAGCAACTAGCACCGGCGAATCCTCAAATGTTGCGAGAACCTCGACATCGGAGCCAAGGTGCGAAACACGAGGTGCCCGAATGAAAACAGCATGAAAAGGAGCATCCAATCCGCTGATCTCAATGTCGGTCTCAAACGAGTCAACTTGTCGCCCATACGCGTTGCGTTGGACAGAGATGTCCATGGCGCCAAATGAAACTTGGTCATCACGGCCATCACTCACTTGGCGCGCAAGGAGAATCATTCCAGCACATGTGCCGAACACGTGAAGCCCAGAGCCAATTCCCTCTTTCACCGCGGCAAACAAACCTGACCGCAACAAGAGATTCGACATGGTTGTCGATTCCCCTCCAGGGAGTATCAGCCCGGAAAGCCCTTCTAGATCTTCAGCGACACGCACTTGCCGCGACTTAATCCCGCATTCAGATAGTGCGTTTTGATGCGCCGCAAATGCACCCTGCAACGCCAATACCCCGACTTCCACCTGGAGGCCTCCCATCGGGCACGCTGTCACCAGCCTCGTTCAGCGAACTTTTGGTTTACTTCGTCCATGCCTATTCCAGTCATGGGCGCACCGAGTCCGCGCGAGACCTTCGCAAGAATGTGCGGGTCGCGAAAATGTGTGGTCGCTTCCACTATTGCTTTTGCACGTGGCGCTGGATCGTCGGACTTGAAGATTCCCGAACCAACAAAGACCGCTTCAGCCCCCAACTGCATGGCGAGCGCAGCGTCAGCTGGTGTGGCAATGCCACCGGCACAGAACAATGGGACTTGCAGCCATCCGGTCTCGGCAATTTCCTGCACTAACGGCAGCGGTGCCTGGAGTCGCTTTGCCCACTCAAACAATTCAGCAGAGTCAGCCTGTGTGATCTTGCGCATGTCGCCAATGATTGAGCGAAGGTGACGCACAGCTTCCACAATGTTGCCAGTTCCAGCTTCACCTTTGGAACGAATCATTGCGGCACCTTCAGAGATGCGGCGCAAGGCTTCACCAAGGTTGGTAGCCCCACAGACAAAGGGCACGGCGAATTGCAACTTGTCGATGTGATGGGTCTCATCGGCTGGGGTTAGAACCTCGGATTCATCAACAAAGTCAACACCGAGAGATTCAAGGATTTGCGCTTCGACAAAGTGACCAATTCGGGCTTTTGCCATCACCGGAATCGATACAGCTGCTTTGATGCCTTCGATCATTTCTGGATCGCTCATTCGCGCGACTCCACCATCGCGGCGGATATCTGCAGGCACACGCTCGAGCGCCATCACTGCGCACGCGCCAGCATCTTCGGCGATGCGCGCCTGCTCAGGGGTGACGACATCCATGATGACGCCACCCTTCATCATTTCTGCCAGACCGCGCTTAACGGTCATTGAACCCTTTTGGGAGGAACTAGACATGCCCTCCATCGTAGGCACTTAGCCCACGAAGTCCACCGTTAGTGGGTCTTTCCCAGCCTCCACATAAACACCACGGTCCTTACGTGGGAGGTCCACCCAGGTACGACCCGGGGTCAACTTGATTGGCTTACCGGCTGAATCAAGAAGCGAGAAGACATCAAGACGGTCTTCTCGCATCCAGGTTCCTACATAGAGCTTGCCGCCGGTGAAAACCCATGCAATACCCGAACCAACGGTCTGGGCCTCGGGTGATCTTGGGTCTGCTGGGCTTGCTTCGTAGTCGACAAAGAGAACGACGACATTCTCAGTTGTGATCGGCTTGCCCTTTTCATCAACCTCGCCTTCGCGATCGACAAAACGTGTATATGAACCGGCAATTTCATTCCAGACCCAGGTGAGATCAACACCGTCCATTGAGATATTGACACCAGAACTACCAATCGCAGTCGCTGCAAAAGATTCGTCTTCCTCGCGGTACAAGAACTGTGCTGGCGGCGCTTTCGTGTCCTCTCCCGCAATCGGGAGAGTTTTGACTATTGACGCATAAAGGTTGTGTGGAGCCGATCTCGCATTGTCGCGAAAGAAAGATGCGTACGGAATCGCAGCGGTGGCTGAGGCATCAATGAGATCAGATTCACGGATTGCTTGGGTCACCTTGGAGTTGCCGCCACTCCACATCAATATCGGTCGCATCAAAGAGCCAAGAAGATTGATGTCTTGAGTGCGGCCGCTTCGGATTGGTCCTACGGGTTCTGGCAGTTGCGAATGAAACACCGCAGCAAAACGAGTGAGATTTTCGACATTTTCCTCGTACACAATGTCGGCAAGATTCAGTCCGGTTTGCGGCCGTGCCGATGGATGATTATCAATCTTCACCGCTACCGCTGGTCGCGTGAGCAGAGCTTCATCGTCATTTGGTAATCCAGTTAGGGGCGCTACGGGTCCTTTGGGCTCTGTAGTTGTTGTGGTCTTTTTCACCGTTGTGGTGGTCTCATTTGAGTTTCCACCCCCGCAAGATGCGACAACAACTGCGGCAGCCATTCCACACGCGATCACCCAGCGACGCTTAATGCCCATGTTCAACTCCTCGGACTAAATCTCCCGAAGAAGTGCAATGCGCTCCTCTAGAGGGGGATGTGTGTTGAACATTCTATGAACCCAACCCAACCGGCCGCTGTCACCCACTCCAGACATTGGTTGTTCAATCCACAAATGCGCAGTAGCAGTAGTCGAAGAATGAACAACTGTCACGTCTGATTTGAGTTTTTCAAGAGCAGATATGAGGCCAGGTGGATAACGAGTGAGTTGGCACGCAGTGACATCTGCAAGCGTTTCACGCCGCCGGCTTATAGCTGCCTGCATAACTTTGGCTGAGATCGGTGCAAGTATCAGCATCGCAAAACCGACTAGAGCCAGAGGATTAGCACCGCCTTCACGGTCACCGTCTCGCGCAACGCGACCGCCATTCCACCACATCATGCGGATCGCAATGTCAGTTAGCAATGCAACTGCCCCCACCAGCGTTACAGCAATCGTGCTGACAAGGATGTCGTAGTTCTTGATGTGCGAAAGCTCGTGGGCGACAACGCCTTCCAGTTCGACCCGATTCATTTTTTCGAGCAAACCAGTTGTCACAGCGATCGCGGCATTCTTTGGATTGCGTCCCGTAGCAAAAGCGTTTGGTGCTGAGTCATTGATTACGTACACACGGGGCTTGGGCAACCCGGCAGCGATGCAAAGACCCTCAACAAGATTGTGCAGGCGCTGATACTCCTGCTCATCTGCTGGAACAGCACGACTCACAGCCAACGCAATCGAGTCGGATTTCCAATATGAAGTGAAGGCCATGATTGCGGCAAAGACCAGAGCGATCACGGTACCCGTGGTGCCCTGGCCCGTGAGCACACCGATTGAAACTCCGGCCAACATCACAACCAAGACAAAGCCAGTCAATAACAAGAAGGTTCGGCGCTTGTTCGCCGCTATCTGTTCGTACACGTCAGAACTGCACCTTGGGTACCACGCGATCGGCGGCGTCGGCTTCGAAGAACTCCTTGGCTGTGAACCCACCTATACGGGCAAGAAAGAGAGTTGGAAACTTTTGAATTGAAGTGTTAAACGCCATCACTGAATCGTTGTAAAACTGGCGCGCATAGGCGACACGGCCTTCCGTTGCCGCTAGCTCTTCTTGGAGTGCGAGAAAGTTCTGATTTGCCTTGAGATCGGGATAAGCCTCGGAAAGCGCGAACAGTTGTCGCAGGGCCCCAGACAACGCGTCAGAAGCCTGCGCCTGCGCTGCCGGGCTCGCCGCAGCACTCGAGGCAGCATTCCGGGCTTGGATAACAGCATCAAGAGTCTTTTGCTCGTGCGATGCGTAACCCTTGACGGTTTCGACCAGATTCGGAATCAGATCAATTCGACGCTTCAACTGCACATCGATCTGAGCCCATGCGTTCTCCACTCTCACCCGATCGCGCACTAGCGCGTTGTACATGAGAGCGACTACCACCACCAGCACCGCTACCACTATCAATGCGATTGTCATCGTTTCCTCCCGTTACCGGTCAACATGCCAATCATACGGCTGGATCGCGACTGCCCGACGGAAGCTCCTGCAATGGCTTCTCTATAAAGTTCCACATATCTATGCGCTAATGCTTCCATCGAGAATTGCTGTGCACGCTGTAAACCAGCGATTGTTAGCTTTTCTGCTAACTGATCATCACCAATCAGACTCATTAAGGCCTGTGCAAGCGCATGCGGATTTCCAGGCTCAACCAAGATTGCATCAACTTGGTTTGTTGCCACATTGCGATAGCCATCGATATCACTCGCCACGATGGGCACTCCAGCGGCCATTGCCTCCAATAAAACAACACCAAACGACTCCCCACGCAACGAAGGCGCGCAATAAACATGAGCGGCCTGCATGCGACGTAGTTTCTCGTCATCACTAATGCGACCCAGCCATTCAATGCGATGGTCGTTGGAATACGCATCACGCAACTTTGCGGTGTCCGGACCATCTGACGCGACCCAAAGAAGCACATTTTCGGGCATCAATTTGAGTGCCTCTAATAGAACATCGAGGCCCTTTCGTGGCTCGTGACGCCCACAGAAGAACACGGTCGGCAACGTTGAACGCTGGACACCAGAATTCGCATATCGAGTGATCTCAACTCCGTTGTAGAGCACCTCGTACTCCCCACCCAGGTAGCGACTGACGAGATCGCGCGCATCGTTTGAGACAGCAACACGCTTACTAATTCTCTCCCCTAGCCATTTGAGTTGCCGCCGTAGGAATCGGTATGAAGCCGAATCACCAGCAGCATGAAAAGTCGCGACAATTGGCGCCGATTGAATTAGCGCAGCAGTGACAGTTGGGCCAGGCGCAAATGGCTCATGAATGTGCAAGACATCAAAATCTTCATCACGTAAAGCACGAATAGTTCGTAATGCTGCCGATGCATCCGGTGCTAACGGCGCAACGGATCCATTTGCGGCGGTGGGCAAACTATTTCCAAGCGGGGTCACGAACGGAGCCGGTGGCGGACCATCACAAGGTGCCAGCACGCGCACTTCATGACCCATTGCTCGGAGTTGGCGAGCCAAGCCAAGAACTTGGGCCTGTACACCACCAGGAATAGACACACTGTACGGGCACACCATTCCAACACGGAGTTTCCGCGACACGGAGTTCCCCTTGGTGTCGGACTTCATCTCGTAGACGGTACTTGGTAGCCGGGATCGCTAGGCCAGTTTGGCTGCAACAAATGCCACTGTTCGGGCGCCCGTCTGATCAGAAACTCCAGCTCTCCCGCAAGTAACTGGGTAAGGCGCATGGTGTCATCGCGCAGACTTCCACCGCGCT
>JBIIRE010000102.1:0-5911 GCA_044341655.1 Ilumatobacteraceae bacterium
CCAAAAGTTCACTTCGGCGCCCGAAATTTGAATCCCTAACGGGGTTACAATAGAGGTATGAAGCGGATTCTCGTCACTGCCGTGTTAGCCCTGACTGCTTTTGCCGTCCCTGCGCCGATTGTTGGGGCGACCGATTCGGCAGATCCTGTAGTTGAGACACCTGTTGAGCCTGAGCGCCCCGATGCTGAGTGCACGATTTCTGGCACGGAGTCCGCGGACACCATTTACGGCACCCGCGAGGGTGACGTCATCTGTGGTCTAGGTGGAGACGACACCATCTATTCATATGGTGGCGATGACATCATCTACGGCGGCGAAGGCGATGACCGAATCTTCGGTGGCTCCGGTTCGGACGAGCTCGATGGTGACGACGGAAGTGATCGCCTTGTTGGCGGTGTTGGAAGCGACACCCTTGACGCAGGCACAGGGGATGACGCCGCAAATGGCGGCCCCGGTGATGACACAATCGACCTCGGAGACGGCGATGATCGTTCCGTCGGTGGCGCTGGCTCTGACTCAATTGACGGCGGCGAAGGCACTGACAGTTTGAACGGTGGTCGCGGTGTTGATTACTGCAACTTCGAATCGGGCGAGATTTCGCTGAGCTGCTACTACGACTCTTCGTTACCCGAGATCACCTCGATCACGATCGCAGAAAATACGGTCAATACGGGTGCGTCTGATCAGTTTGTGGCAGTTGATCTCGGAGTTTCCGACACCGGCAGTGGAATTTCTTGGTTGTCGCTCAACTTTGCCGACGAAAACTACGCAGTGAACCTGAGTGGGTTCGGCGGTTGGTGGCAGCCATGTGACCCATCTGCCACCGACAGCACGCAGCCCGAGTACTGGTATCAGTACAACGGGTGTGTTGTTTCGGGCGACGCCAATGAAGGGGTAGTGCGCGTGAATGTGCGAGTACCGCAATACACGCGCGCAGGGACCTTTGACCTGCGGTATGCATTCCTCTCTGATGCCGCTGGAAATTATTCCTGGATGGATGGCACTCAACTCGAAGCGGCTGGTCTAGCAGCATCGATCATCCAAGAAGATGAGGGCGATGCCTCTACTCCGGAGATCACTTCGGTGAATTTGCTTACTCCAACAATCAACACTTCTGAATCCAACCAAGTTGTGGAACTCGAAGTTGGAGTGAGTGACATCGGCTCTGGTGTGTCTTGGATCTCTGTGAACTTTGCTGACGAGAACTACTTGGTCAATCTTCACGGTTGGGGATCGGCATGGATGAGTTGTGATGATGTCTGGGCCCTTACCTATTCGTATGGATGTTTGAGTTCGGGCACCGCAAATGAAGGTGTGTACACAATCAAAGTGATCGTGCCCCGCCAAACGCGTGCGGGCACCTACCTGCTTCAGGGTGTCTACCTGGCTGATCTCGCGAATAACTACAGGTACTACTCGCGCTCCGAGCTCGACGGTGCGGGTTTGGGCGCTTCCTTCGTCCAAGAAGACGAAGGTGATGCCTTCGCGCCTGAGCTGGTCTCCATCACTGTGGATCCAACACAAGTTGACACCGGATATGAATCGCAGCGGGTAACGGCACGCGCTGAAGCAACAGATATTGGTAGCGGTGTTTCATGGATGTCGCTGTATTTCATTAATCCCGAAACCGGAACCTGGGCCTACGGCTGGTCGAGTGGAAGCGAAGTGTGCACTGAGGAAAATCGTAATTGGATCTACTTCGGGTGTTTGGAGTCCGGCACCAACCTCGATGGCGTCTACGCGATGAATGTTGAGTTGCCTGCACATGCGGCAGAGGGCACGTATGAATTACAAGGTGCATGGATCTCTGACGCTGCTGGAAACTACTCATGGCTATGGACTGATCAGCTCGCAGAACTCGGTATCACAGCCTCATTCGTAAACGGCCAGCTGTAGCTCAACTTCCCGCACATTAGATTGAGGCGGGGGTTGCAATGAATCGAATTCAACACATCAAGGTCGTATCCAATGATCCTGAAAGGATGCGGTTTTTTCTTCGCGAAATCGCCGACCTTCCTGAAGGTTTCGACATTCCGTCATACGGCGCTGATCCCACCGATGGTGAACCGCGGCCGGCTGTGGTGCCACCGAAGAAAGATCTGAGTTGGGAAGACATCGGCTCAACTCGACGCATGACTGGTGAGCCTGGATTCATTGCGGGCTCAGTTGAGAGCCGCCAAATTCAGGTATTCCCAAGCGACCAGCCGGACATCTGGGCGATAGCAATTGGTACCCGTGATGTCGAAGGCACCCATGAAAAGTGTCTGGCAAACGATTTCCCGACCACTCCGATCGTCGCAACACCATTTAACGGTGGAATCATTCGCGCTTTCTTTGTGATTGTTGGTGGGATCACATTCGAGTTTTTGAGAGTCGAACCGCTTCCCGAGAATTCCTAACTCTTGAATTGATCAAGAGTTGCCCCTCGATGGTGGCATTGTTAGGCTTGCCTAATAGACGTTAGGGTAACCTAACTACAGGGAGGGCCAGTGAAAAAGTCAGCACTCGTAGCAATTGTGGGCATGGCGGGCCTCGGGCTCGTTGGTTGTGGTGGCGAAGACTCGGCGAAAACTTCTACAACCCCTGTTGATCTGGCCGAGTTTTGCTCGAGTGCAGACGCCACGGGTTCAATCACTGTCTATTCGGGTCGCTCCGAGACTCTCGTTGCAGATTTCTTCACTGAGTTTGAAGCAGCATCCAACATCGACATTGATGTCCGCTACGGCGATAGCGCAGAACTCGCTGGACAAATTCTCACTGAAGGTTCCGCCACGCCGGCCGATGTTTTCTTTTCGCAGGATGCGGGCGCACTCGGTGCTTTGGCAAATGCCGATCTCCTCGCTGAGCTGCCAGCCTCAATTCTGGATCGCGTAGGTGAGCAATTCCGCTCATCGGAATCAAAGTGGGTGGGTACGAGTGGTCGAGTGCGCGTTGTGGTCTACAACCCCGAAATCGTAAGTGCGCCGCCAACCAACATTGATTCACTTCTTGATCAGCAGTGGAAGGGCAAGATCGGCTTTGCTCCTACTAACGCATCTTGGCAATCCTTTGTTACCGCTCTCAGGGTGATTCGTGGCGAAGACGCCGCACGCGAATGGCTCGAGGGCTTTGCCGCCAATGACCCTGTTGCATATGAGAAAAACTCAGCAGTTCGCGATGCGGTGAATGCCGGGCAGGTCTCAATTGGGCTCGTGAATCACTATTACCTGTACGAGTTGGTAGCAGCTGAAGGTGATGATGCCGTGGTTGCTCGGAATCAGTTCATGGATAGTGGTGATGTTGGAGGCCTCGTCAATGTTGCAGGCATGGGTGTGCTCGCTGGCTCCGATGCGTCCACGTTGGGTCAATGCTTGTTGACTTTTGCACTTTCGGATGCGGGTCAAGAATATTTTGTTAATCGCTCCTATGAATATCCGCTTGTGGCGGGGATCGCTCAATATGAAGGCTTGCCAGCATTTTCGGAACTCGATCCACCAGCGCTTGATTTGTCTGATCTTGAGTCACTTGATGAAACCCAGGAGTTGCTCGCCGATGTTGGATTGTTGACCGACTAACCAATGTTGGCAAAGCACGAGGCGCACGGTGCGAGAAGGCGGGCACCGCTTTCGATAGTGGTACCCGCTGTACTGGCGGGTCTCATTGCACTTGCGCCGTTGGCATTTCTTGCTCAGGTGATGTTTGAGCGTGGCTTTGGTTACGTGTGGGAGGAGTTGTTTCGTAGCCGAACACTTGAACTTCTCGTGAACAGTTTGAGCTTGACCGTGGCAGTAACGCTTGGCTGTGTTCTGATCGCAGTGCCCGCAGCGTGGCTGGTCACACGTACGAATCTCTGGGGTCGTTCTGTTTGGCGGGTTGTGTTGGCGCTTCCGCTTTCGGTCCCGAGTTATTTGGCCGCTTTTGCTTGGGTTAGTTGGCGTCCCGGTATCGCAGGCTTCTGGGGTGCGGCGTTGGTTCTCATCGCAGTCTCGTATCCGTATGTATATCTTCCGGTTGCTGCAGCGATGACCCGCCTTGACCCAGCAATAGAAGAACTAGCCGAGATTCATGGTCGTGGAGGCTCGATTCGGCAAATGGTCATTGCGGCGCGGCAAGTCCGGGGCCCGATTCTTTCTGGGATGTTGTTAGTTGCGCTGTACGCGCTGAGTGATTTTGGTGCCGTTGCAGCGATGCGATTTGATGCCTTCACTTGGGTGATCTTTGGCGCATATCGAGCTGGATTCAATCCATCGCGTGCTGCTGTGCTTGCAAGTGTGTTGATCGTGGTTGCTCTAGTGCTAGTGATTTTGGAGTCCGCGTCTCGCGGGGCCCAAGTGCGCACAGTATCTGCGCGGTCTGTGGGGCACACTCACAATGTCAAAATCAATCAGCCAGTGATGCAAATGATCCTTGGGACGACGGTGGCAATTGCACTTGCGTTTCCCGTGTGGCGAGTTACAACTTGGGTTTGGGGCAACTTCGATCGTGACTCAATCACTCCAATGCTTGAATCCGTTTGGGCTTCAGTTCGGTACTCGCTTTTCGCTGCTTTGATTACGGTGTTACTTGCACTTCCTGTTGCAGTATTGGCTTCGCGTTACAAGAGTCGGGGGGCGAAAATTCTCGAAGGTGCAACTTTTGTGACCCACGCACTTCCTGGAATCGTCATCGGTATCTCGATGGTGTTCGTGGGTGTGAAGGCACTACGACCGATTTATCTGGAAGCACCCTTGTTGATCCTTGCCTACGTGGTGTTATTCCTTCCACTGGCAGTTGCATCTTTACGTGCCGCTCTAGACCAGATCCCAACATCCTTGGACGACGTTGCCCGTTCTCTCGGTGCAAGCCCAATCTCCGTGTTGCGTCGCGTATCGCTACCCATTGTGCTCCCCAGCCTTGGTGCAGCCGTCGCGCTAATAACATTGGCGGCAATGAAAGAGCTTCCCGTTACCATGCTCTTGCATCCCACTGGCGTTGACACGATTGCTACCCGACTCTGGACCCATACTTCGGTGTCTGATTACGCGTCAGCTGGGCCTTACGCATTAGCGATGCTTTTGTTTGTTGCTGTGCCAACCGCGATTGCGTCACGGAGTGGACAGTGAGTAGTGCACTTGAACTTCGCAATGTGAGCAAGTCCTTTGGCGCCGCCCCAATCTTTGACCAGATTTCATTCACTGTTGGTCATGGAGAAATCGCGGCGATTGTTGGGCCATCGGGCCAAGGCAAGACCACTATCTTGCGTTTAATTGCCGGTTTTGATTCACCGTCCACAGGCGAGATTCTGATGGATGGCGTCTGCGTATCGGATACCGAATTACGAGTGAATCCCGAAAAACGCGGCATTGGTTATGTGCCACAGGATGGCGCACTGTTTCCGCACCTCACGGTTGCTGAAAACGTCGCGTTTGGATTGCGCCGTGGGGCCAAGCAGCGCGTTGAAGAAATGCTGCGTCTTGTGGGTCTCCATGGTTTGGGTGACCGACGGCCAGATGAGATTTCTGGCGGCCAGATGCAACGAGTTGCGCTGGCGCGAGCATTGGCACCCGAGCCACGAATGGTGCTGATGGATGAGCCATTTTCTGCGCTTGATGCGGCGATGAGAATTGAAGTACGCGATGAAGTACACGCAATTCTCCGGAAGACAGGAACGACAACGGTGATGGTCACGCATGATCAAGCCGAAGCGATGTCAATTGCTGACCACGTGATTGTGATGCTTGACGGTGGAATTGCCCAAACAGGCAGCCCGCGGAATATCTATGACAATCCTGCAAGTGTGCAAGTGGCAGCGTTTGTGGGTGAAGCTAATTTCGTTCACGGAGTTGCATCTAACGGCGAAATATCAAACGTCTTTGGTCGATCCAGGTATGCAGGTGCCAACGGCAACGTGATTGTCATGTTCAGACCCGAGCATTTACGGCTGGTAAGTGAC